>NZ_JBSFTC010000067.1:0-44239 GCF_053590415.1 Nonomuraea sp. NPDC003201 | reverse complement strand
GTCGGGCGAGGGCTGCGACGCGGCCGACCTGCGGCTGCCCGGCCGCCAGGCCGACCTGGTCGAGGCGGTCCTCGCGACCGGCACGCCGACCGTGCTGGTCGTGGTGTCGGGGCGGCCTTACGCGCTCGGCGCCTACCAGGACCGGGTGGCCGCCGCGGTCCAGGCGTTCTTCCCCGGGGTCGAAGGCGCGGCCGCGGTCGCCGGCGTGCTCAGCGGCCGGGTGAACCCGTCCGGGCGGCTGCCCGTGCAGATCCCGCACTCGCCGTTCGTGAACCCGTCCACCTACCTCCAGCCGCCCCTGGGGCAGAAGGCGGAGGGCATCACGGTGCTCGACCCGACCCCGGCCTTCCCCTTCGGGCACGGGCTGTCGTACGCGGCGATCACGTACGAGGCCATGCGGACGTCGCGGGCGGAATACGGCACGGACGGCGTGGTCGACGTGCGGGTGACCGTGCGCAACGACGGTGACCGGCGCGCCGACGAGGTCGTGCAGGTCTACGCCACCGACCCGGTGGCCCAGGTCGCCCGGCCCGTCCGGTGGCTGGTCGGCTTCGCCCGCGTGCCCCTGGACGCGGGGGAGAGCCGCGAGGTGGTCTTGGAGGTGCCCGCCGAGGCGTTCTCGTTCACCGGGCTCGGCGGGCGGCGGCTCGTCGAACCGGGCGAGATCGTGCTGTCCTCCGGGCCGTCGGCCGCCGACCTGCCGCTGAGCGCGTCCATCCGGCTGGTCGTCGATCCCGGGAAGGAGGGCTGATCGTGCGTACGTACGGCAACCCCGTCGTCGCCGGGTTCCACCCGGACCCCAGCGTGTGCCGGGTCGGCGAGGACTACTACCTGGTGTGCTCCAGCTTCGAGTATTTCCCGGGCGTGCCGATCTTCCACAGCCGCGACCTCGTGCACTGGCGCCAGATCGGCAACGTCCTCGACCGGCCCTCGCAACTGAGCCTGCCGCCGGACGTGTCCGCCTCCGGCGGCATCTACGCGCCCACCATCCGCCACCACGACGGGCGCTTCTATGTGATCACCACCAACGTGAGAGCCGGCGGCAACTTCATCGTCACCGCCGAACGCCCCGAAGGCCCCTGGTCCGAGCCGGTCTGGATCGACCTGCCCGGCATCGACCCCGACCTGACCTGGGACGAGGACGGCGCCTGCTGGTGCGCCTTCTCCGGCACGCAGGTGGCGCGCGTCGATCCGGCCGAGGGCAAGATGCTGGAGGGGCCGTACCAGGTCTGGTCCGGCACCGGCGGGAAATATCCGGAAGCGCCGCACCTCTACCAGGTGGACGGCTGGTGGTACCTGCTCATGTCCGAAGGCGGCACCGAGCGCGGCCACGCCGTCTCGATCGCCCGCGCCCGCTCGCCGCGCGGCCCGTTCGAGCCCGGCCCGGTCAACCCGATCCTGACGCACCGCGGCACCGACCGGCCCATCCAGAGCACCGGCCACGCCGACCTCGTGCAGGCCGCCGACGGGACCTGGTGGATGGTCCTGCTCGGCACCCGCCCGCGCGGCTACACCCCCGAGTACCAGGTGCTGGGGCGGGAGACGTTCCTCACGCCCGTACGGTGGGAGGACGGCTGGCCGGTCGTGGGCCCCGTCGAGGAACGTCACCCGGCGCCCGCCGCCTGGCACCCGCTCCCGCCCGAGCCCTCCCGCGACGACTTCGACGAGCCCTCGCTACGGCCCTGCTGGATCTCGCCGCGCGGCCGCCCGGACGGCTCCTGGTCGCTGACCGAGCGGCCCGGCCGGCTGACCCTGCACGCCACCGGCCCGACCCTCGACCGGCCCGGCCACACCTTCATCGGCCGCCGCCAGCAGCACCACGACTGCCGCGTCACCGCCTTGCTGGAGCCGGGCGAGGGCACGGCCGGGGTGTCGGTCCGGATGGACGAGGCCCACCACTACGACCTGGAGGTCCAAGGGGGGCTGGTGCGGGTGGTCGCGCGCATCGGCCCGCTCCGGCAGTGCCTGGCCGAGCGTCCGGTGCCGCCTGGGCCGCTCACGCTCGCCCTCGACATCCGTACCCGCGACATCCTGCCGCCGTCCGTCATCTCACCGGCCGGCGAGCCGGTGGGGGTGGACGGCCGGGGGCCGGACACCATCGCCTTCTCGGCGGACGGCACGCTCCTGGCGGAGCTGGACGGGCGCTACCTGTCCACCGAGGTGGCCACGGGGTTCACGGGGCGGGTGATCGGGATGTACGTGACGGAGGGGAGCGCGAGCTTCGACTGGTTCGACTACCAACCCGCCGACCACTAACCGGACCCTTCGGGAGGAACGGCTTCGGGCGTGATGGGCAGCGGAGGCGGGCTGCCTCCGCTCCCCGGAGGACGGCAACGCCGTACGGGGCCCTCTCCTCCCGAGGGACGGCAACCCCGTGCGGCGGCCCCTCATCTCCCCCCGGAAGGACGGCAACCCCGTGCGGTGGGACAAGCGTTTAAGGTGCTTCCCTTATTAAGGCAGTCGCCTTAGGGTTGAGGGCGACTCGTCAACGACAATGGGGGCGTCATGACCGAAACCATGCCCGATTACCCCTTCCCGCGCACGACGGCACTGGAGCCGCCGAAGGAGTGGGCCGAGCTGCAGGACCGCTGCCCCGTGGCCCACGTACGGCTGCCCAGCGGCGACGCCGCCACGCTGCTGACCCGCTACGACGACGTCCGCGCGCTGCTCACCGACACCAGCTTCCAGCGCGGAGGCGAGGGCGCGGCGCGGGTGTCCACGACGGACGACGGCGGGATCTTCTCCCGCAGCAGCACCACCCGCATGCGGGAGGGCGAGGACCACCTGCGGTGGCGGCGGCTGCTCAGCAAGTCCTTCACCATCCGCAAGATGGAGTCCTGGCGTCCCCGGGTGCAGCAGATGACCGACGAGCTCATCGACGACCTGCTCAAGTCCGGCTCGCCCGCCAACCTGTCGGTCCAGCTGGGCCTGCCGCTGCCGGTGCGGGTCATCTGCGCCCTCGTCGGCGCCCCCAGCGAGGACCAGGACAAGTTCGCGCACTGGTCCCAGGTCATGCTGACGCTGACGCGCTACACGCAGGAGGAGGTGCTGAAGACGTACGAGGAGTTCGGCGCGTACACCTCCGCCCTCGTCGAGGAGAAGCGGACGGACCCCGGCGACGACCTGCTCAGCGAGCTGACCCAGATCTCCGACAGCGAGGACGGCCGGCTCAGCCACGAAGAGCTGATCACCACCGTGATGGCGCTGCTGCTGGCCGGGCACGAGACCACGTCCAACATGATCGCCATCATGGCCGCGATGCTGCTCGCCGAGCCGGAGCGCTACCAGGCGGTCGTCGACGACCCGGAGCTGATCCCCGGCACCGTCGAGGAGGTGCTGCGGCTGGACAGCACGCTGAGCGTGGTCGGCTTCCCCAGGGTCGCCACCCAGGACTCCGAGTTCGCCGGCACCGCGGTGCCCGTGGGCAGCACCGTCATCCCGTGCCGGCCCGCGGCCAACCGGGACCCGCGCAAGTTCGCCGATCCGGACGCGTTCGACCCGCGCAGGGACAACGCCAATCAGCACCTGACGTTCGGCGCGGGCCCGCACTACTGCCTCGGCCAGCCGCTGGCCAGGCTGGAGCTGCAGGTCGTGCTCAGCACGCTCGCCCGCAGGCTGCCCACCCTGCGCCTGCGCGACAGCGCCGACGAGCTGAAGCTGCGCACCGGGCTGCTGTCGGGCGGGCTCCAGGATGTGTGGGTCACATGGTGAGCTCGCGATGACCGTCCAGGCGTCCGCGCGCGCGGTGACCGCCAGGAGCGCGATCATGCGCGCGGCGGAACGCCTGTACGCCACCGAAGGCTTCGCCGGGGTGTCGATCCGGCAGATCGGCGAAGCCGCCGGGCAGCGCAACAAGTCCGCGGTGCAGTATCACTTCACCTCCCGTGACGAACTCGTCAAGGCCATCCTGGCCGAGCACGCCGAGGCCATGGAGGTGCACCGGTTGGCGATGATGAGCCGGCTCGGCGATCCCGGGGAGATGTCGGCGCGCGACCGGATCCGCTGCGTCGTCCTGCCCCACATCGAACGCCACGTCGACCTGGGTGTCCCCTCCTGGTACGGCCGTTTCCTCGCCCAGGTCGTCGTCGAGCCCGCGCTGCGCGAGTACGCCGTCAGCGTCCACCTGGAGCGGCCGTCCCTGCGCCGCCTGTACGACGCCACGCGGGAGCCGGGCGAGCCCGATCCCGGCCGGGCCGCACGGCGGGAGGCCATGACCCGCGTGCTCATCGTGCACATGTGCGCCGAACTGGAACGCGACCTGGCCGCAGGCGACACCACCGCATTGGGACGAGATCCGGCCACCGGTCACGCCACCGCCGCGTCCGCCGCGTCCGCCGCGACGGCCTGGCGGCGGCTGGGCGACGACCTCGTCACGGCCGTCTGCGGCCTCCTCGGCGCTCTCCGATCCGACCCGCGCTGAACGGCCGACCTGCGCTGACCCTCGACCCGCGCTGACCCTCGACCCGCGCTGACCCCGATCCACGGCCGACCACCCGTCCGGCGTTGACCAGCGGGCAAGGGCTGGCCGCCGTCCAGGGCTGGCCATCGGGCAAGGCTGGGCGGCGCGCTTGTCCGTGACTTGGCCGCGGGTTGGGCGCGGCTCGGCGCGCGTCCAAGAAGTCGCGAAGTCCGCGACAAGTGTGTCTGCCTAACGTTGCCCCGTGGACGCCCAGCAGGGCATCCGGACCCCCGCCGGGCTGCGGGGTGCTCATCCGACGTCTCCCGGGAGGGGCCGCAGATGCCAGGCGAGACTTTCATCCTCACCGCGGACGGGAACGCGCGCGCCGAGCGGGTGGCCGTGCTGCTCGAACCCCGCTGGGCCGAGATCGCCGACGGCCGGACGGCGCCGCGCGGGAACCCGTACCTCAGGGGCCTGATGTCCGCGCTGCTGTGGGCGGCGCTGGCCGTGCTCGGGTCGGTCATGTACGTGTTCGGCTGGGTGCTGTTCGGCGGCGGCGGCGCGTGAGAGGGCAGGTCACGGAGCTGGGCTCGCAATGAGCTAGTGTGCTATGGAATCAATAGCGCGCCCGGTTCCGGGTGGTACCGGGAGGTAAGCTGGTCACCATGGCTGAACACGTCTCCGAGACCGTCGCGACGGACGGGAGCCCGCATGGCATCTCGTGCGACGTGCAGTTCGTGGACGTGTTCAAGGTGCTCGGCAAGCGCTGGAACGGCATGATCCTCGTCGCGCTGATGCAGCGGCCCGCGCGCTTCGGCGAGCTGGCCAAGTCGATCTCCGGGATCACCGACGGCATCCTGTCCGATCGCCTGCGGGAGCTGATGGCGGCGAGCCTCGTCGAGCGCCAGCTTGCCGACGGCCCCACCACGGCGGTCCTCTACCGGCTCACCCCCATCGGCGAGGACCTGCGCGACGCCTTCCAGGAGCTGCACGCCTGGGCCGCCCGCAACAACATCCACGAGCAGTGCGCCCCCTGATCGGCGGGCTTCACCGCCGGGCGAGGTCGATGAGCTCGGCGTAGAGGCCGAGCGTCTCGTCGATGCCCGGCTCGCTCTCGGGGCTGCGGCCGGACGTGGCGAACAGGACGTGGTCCACGCCGGTGCCTTCGAGCCCGGCCAGGTCGTCGGCGATCTGGCGCGGCGAGCCGCCCAGGAACGGCCGGTCGTCACCCATCGGCTCGGCGGTGATCGGCACGTTGGCCCTGGCGACCACGGTGACCGACTCCGGGTCGCGGCCGAACTCCTCGACCGCCGCCCGGAAGGCCTTGCCGAGGCCGAGCAGCGCGTCACGCGAGACGGCCACCGGATTGAGCCCGTCGGCGATGCGGGCGGCCCGCCGCACCCCGCCCGGCGTCATCGCGCCCAGCAGGATCGGCACCCGCGCCTGCACCGGCTTGGGGTTGATCTCCGACTCGGCGATCCGGGTGAACTTCCCGTCGTACGAGACGGGGTCCGGCCCCCAGCAGGCCCGCATGGCGGCGACGACCTCGTCCATGCCGGGCCCGATCCGGCTCATCGGCACCCCGGCCGCCTCGAACTCCTGCGGCATCCACCCCTGGCCGAGCCCGGCGACCACCCGCCCGCCACTGAACCGGTCGAGGGTGGCGAAGCGCTTGGCCAGGACGGCGGCCGGGTGCAGCAGGGCGTCGATGATGCTGGTGCCGAGCTTGACGCGTGAGGTGAGCGCGGCCACGTAGCTCAGCGTCTCCAGCGGCTCGTAGGTCTGCCGGTAGACCTCGGGCACGGGCTGCGGCTCCCCGCCGCCCATCGAGACGGGCGCGACTGGCCGCAGCAGTCTCTCGTAGGTCCACACCGAGTCGTACCCGAGCCGCTCGGCCTCGCGTGCGACGCGGGCGATGTTCTCCGGGCCGGCCAGCGGGCCCGACGTGGGCAGGGCGATACCTAGGTCCATGCCCGAAGCGTACTCTATTTTTCGTAGTTTGCTAGGTAGTGGTGAGTGAGCTGCGGGAGTTGTAGCTCTTTCATGCGCGAGGGCGGCGTGTCATACTTTCCCTCCGAAATGTTCGAAGCTTGACCGAAACTTTCTGGAGGCCGGATCTATGCCCGGTGGGCACTGGGTCACCACGTGGACGGCGATGCCGCAGCTCACCGAGCCGGGCAACCTGCCGCCCGCGCCGTACACGCAGGAGAACCTGGTCCTGGCCGACAGCACCGTACGGCAGACCCTGCGGGTGTCGGTCGGCGGGCAGCGGTTCCGGCTGCGCCTGTCCAACGCGTTCGGCGGCGCGCCGCTGCCCGTCACCCGCGTCACCGTGGCGCTCCCGGGTGGCGGGAAGGCCGGGGTGAGCGCGATCCGGCCGGAGACCGTACGACCGGTGACGTTCTTCGGCCGGACCTCGGCGGTCGTGCCGGTCGGGGCGCAGGTCGTGTCCGACCCGCTCGACCTCACGCTGGCCGCGGGCACCGTACTGACCGTGACCCTCTACCTGGCCGACGGTCAGGCCTCCACCGCCGTCACCTCGCACCCCGGCTCCCGGACCACCTCCTACCTCGCCAGGGGCAACCAGGCCGACGCGGTGGACCTCACCGGCGCCACCCCCGTCGACCACTGGTACTTCCTCAGCGGCCTCGAGGTCTGGGCCAAGCCCGCCACGGCGACGCTGGCCCTGGTCGGCGACTCGCTGACCGACGGCAGGGGCTCCACCACCAACCAGAACAACCGCTGGCCCGACCAGCTCTTCGACCGCCTGCAGGCCGACCGCCGCACCGCGGGCGTCGCCTTCGCCAACCAGGCGGCGGGCGGCAACCGCGTGCTCAACGACGGCCTGGGCCCCAACGTCCTGGCCCGCCTCGACCGCGACGTGCTCGCGCAGAGCGGCGTGAAGTGGCTGATCCTCTTCGAGGGCGTCAACGACATCGGCACCGCGGACGCCACCCAGGAGGCCCAGAAGAGGATCGCCGACGAGCTGATCGCCGCCTACGACCAGATCGTCGTGCGCGCTCACGCGCAGGACATCCGGGTGTACGGGGCCACGATCACGCCCTTCGGCGGCAGCTTCTACGACGACGCCCAGGGTTATCGCGAGGCGGCCCGGCAGACGGTCAACGACTGGATCCGCACGGGTGGCGCGTTCGACGCGGTGATCGACTTCGACCGGGCGCTGCGGGACCCGGCCGATCCCCGGCGGATGCTCGCGACCTTCGACGTGGGCGACCATCTGCACCTGAACCCGACGGGCTACAAGGCGCTCGCGGACGCGGTGCCCGCGCGGTTGCTGCAGCGGTAGCGCCCCCGTTCCACGACTGTCGGTCCCCCCTCCGAACGGCCCCTCTCCAAGGGACCTCAGCCGAAGTACGGAGGGGAGCGGGGCGTCAGTCCCAGGGTTGCCGGTAGGACGGCTGGCAGGCGTGCAGGCGCAGGCGCAGGGTGAGGGTGACAGTGGTGCCGGCGGGCAGTTCCACCGTGAGGTGCGGGCCGTTCACCGAGGTTTCGGTGACCGACCGCACCGGCTCGCGATGGACGTACTCGGTGTCGTGGCCGGTCCAGCCCGGCTCGGCCGCCGTGGCCGTGACGCCGGCGATCTCGTGCTCCCCGAACGCCCCCGCCTGCACGACCAGCACCCGGTCGGCGGTGGCGGAGAGGTTGACGAGCGTGACCACCGTGGCCTCGGGCTCGATCGAGCTGACCAGCGCCGCCACCTGCTCGGGCACGCCGGGACGGCGGCGTACGGCGTCGAAGTAGCGGACCCTGGCCTGCTGCAGGCCCCCGTTGTAGATGACCTGCGGCCCGCCCCACATGAGCTGCGTGAGGGCCTCGGTCACCACGGGGTTGACGTTCTGCCAGAGGTGGATGTCCGGCTCGGGCAGGTCGCGGTCGGCGTTGTCGAGCAGCAGGGCGATGCGGCGGCGGGCCTGGGCGTGCGCGGCGGCAAGGATTTGCTCGGGATAGCCGGGGTTGTCGCCGCACAGGTACGCGTACCAGGGCTCCTCGTGCCCGGCCTCCTCCTTGTCGCGGAACGGCCGCACCGTGGCCCAGTCGTAGCCGGTCGCGGCGCGCAACGCGTCCAGACGGGCGCGGTCCTCCGGGGCGCCGGTGTGGTGCCAGAGCGCGAGCGGCACCGAGGTCTGGACCGGGTTGTAGTCGAACCAGCCCTTGTCGCTGTGCCGGTAGGGGACCAGCAGCGTCGGCACGTCCACGTCGGAGCCGAGGTGGGCGCGCCAGCGGCCCTGGTTGGCCGAGTCGCTCTGGCTGAACGGCAGCTTCACGCCCCTGGCGATGACCGCGTCCAGCAGCGACCTGATGAGGTCCAGGTAGCCGTCGTCGCGGGTGGCCAGGGCGGCGCTGAGGGCGCCGACGGCCGTCGCCTGGCCGATGCTGTACATGCCGTGCGGCCAGGTCCAGCCGTAGTGGCCGCCGTACCAGCGCCCGTCGAGCAGGCTGCCGACCACGCCGTCGAGGCCGACGTTGTCGGGGACGACGCCGCCGTTCTCCTCGGCCCGGCGCCGCCAGGCTCCGACGTACTCGCGCAGCCAGGCGGCGTACCGCTCGTCTCCCGAGACGAGGTAGGCGTTGCAGACCAGGCCGGCCACGCTGAGGTTGCCGACCGCGTCGCCCCGGCCGAGGCGGCGCTGCATCTCGGCGCCCAGGCGGGGGTCCTCGGCGAGCGGCGGCACCGGCTCGCCGTCGGGGACGAGCCAGTCCAGCGGGTAGCCGTACTGCGCGGCCTCCGCCGGAGTCCACGGGTACGAGGGCGATTCGGACACCCCGACCCGCGCGCCCCGGCTGCCGTTGTGCGGGGCCTTGATGATGTGGTGCGCCGGGTCGTAGTTGCCCTTGGCCGGGTCGAGGTAGAGGTCGGCGAACCTGGTCGCCCGCCCGGCCCAGGCCGCCGGGTCGGCGGCCGTCAGGAAGTACGTGAACAGCAGGCTCTCGCCCTGGTGGAACCAGTCGTAGCCGATCTCGAACTCGTCGGCGAACATGCCCAGCTCGGTCATCTGCCCGACGACGCCGTGCCAGTGCCGGGCACTGCCGTCGAGCAGGTCGTCCGCGCCGCCCAGCAGGTAGAGCTGCGGCCAGTTGAAGAACGGCTCGAAGAAGTCGTCCGCGCCGTCGCGGGAGGACAGCCGGCCGGAGTACCGCAGCGAGCCGTCCGGCCTGGTGTAGCGGTCGGAGAACAGCCGCCACCCGCTGTCCAGCAGGTCGAGCAGGGCACGCTGGGCCAGCGCCCACGCCGGGGGGTCGAGGACGGGGACGCTGGCTTTCACGACGGTCATGTAACTCCTAGGAGAGGCGGTCATCCCTTGGTCGCGCCGGCGGTCAGCCCGGCGACCAGGAAGCGCTGGGAGAAGAGGAACACCAGCAGCACGGGAGCGATGGACAGCAGGGTCGCCAGGATGAGCTCGGGCGGCTGCACCTCGGCGTTGGCGCCGACGACGGGGTTGAACGTGGGGGTCGCGGCCAGCATCTGCGTGAGCCCGACCTGCATGGGGTAGTTGTCGCTGTCCGGCAGCATCACGTACGGCAGGAAGAAGTTGTTCCAGTTCGTCACGAAGCTGAAGAACGCGACCAGCGCGACCACCGGCTTGGCCAGCGGCAGCGCCACCCGCAGGAACGTCGCGCTCTCCCCGCACCCGTCCAGCCGCGCCGCGTCGAGCAGCTCGCCGGGGACGCTGGTGGAGAAGTAGATGTACGTCAGGTAGACGCCGAACGGGAAGAACGACATCGGCAGCACGACCGAGGCCGCCTGGTTGACCAGGCCGACGTAGCTGAGCTCCAGGAAGATCGGCAGCACCAGCGCGGTCCCCGGCATGAGCATCACGACCAGCGTGACGATCAGCAGCAGCCGCCGGCCGGTGAAGCTCATGAGCGCCATCGCGTAGCCGGCGGGGATGCTGACCAGCAGGGTCAGCGCCACGGAGAACGCCGCGTACGTGACGGAGTTGCCCATCCAGGTCAGCACGGCGCCGTCCTGGAAGGACATGAGGTGCTGCCAGTTGGTGACGAGCGAGCCGAGCGAGCCCGGTGACAGCGGGTTCCCGTGGATCAGGTCGGCCGGGCTCTTGGTCGAGGCGAGCACCAGCCACAGCATGGGGAGGACGAAGAACACCGCGAAGACCAGCAGGAACGCGATGACGAGCACTTTCGCGACAGCCCGCGCGGGGTCAGTCCGTGTCAAAGAGACCTCCCCGCGCGACGAACAGCCCGGCGCAGCACAGCGCCACGATGAGCAGGTCGACGGCGATCGCCGCGGAGCCGTTGAAGTCGTTCTGGTTGAAGGCGTACAGGTACGCGAGCTGGTTGATCGAGTAGTCGTTGCCCACCACGCCGAAGCTGGCCTGGGAGATGAGCTGCGGCTCGACGAAGAGCTGCGTGCCCGCCGCCAGGGACAGGATCAGCATGTAGACGATCCACTTGCGCAGCATCGGCAGCTGCACCCGCAGCGCGATCTTCACCGGCCCGGCGCCGTCCACCCGGGCGGCCTCCATGAGCTGGTGGGGGATCGTGTTCAGCGCGCCGTACACGACCACGATCCAGCCGCCCGCGCCGGTCCAGAACGCGATCAGGGTGAAGATCCACGGCAGGTGACCGGGCGAGATCACCTGCACGAAGGTCTCGCCCCAGAGCGCGCGGACGAGGTCGTCCACCGGGCTCACGGACGGGTCCAGCATGAACAGCCAGAGCAGCACGCTCGACGCGCCCGCCAGCGCGCCGGGGACGTAGTAGACGAACCGCAGCGCGGCCCGCGACCAGCCCGCGGTGAGCCGGTGGACCAGCAGCGCGAGCAGCAGGACCAGCACGGTCAGGGTGACCAGCCAGAGCACGAGGTAGGTCGCCACGTGCTCGACGGCGGCCAGGAACCGGAAGTCCTGCGCGGTCCTGACGAAGTTGGCGAAACCGGTGAAGACTCCCCGGGCGTCGGTGAAGGCCAGATTGAGCGCGTACACCGTGGGCACGATGCCGAACGCGACCAGCAGCACCACGTACCCGGAGACGAAGACGTGCCCGGCGGAGAGCCGCAGTCTCGATCCGGTCACTTGGTGACCTGGTAGCCGAAGACCTGGGCCTGCTGCTCGATGGCCGTCTGCCACTCCGGCAGCAGCGACTCGACCGTCTTGCCCGCGGTCTGCCCGGGGATGACGGTCTTGGCCCAGACCGCCTCCTGGCTGAACTCGGGCGAGCCCCAGCCGGGCCACACCTGCCCGGCCGCGGCCGAGATCGGGCCGGCGAGGTCGCCGGCGTAGTAGCCGCTGTCCTGCTGCTTCTTGATCCACTTGGTCGCGGCGGGCGCGTACGCGGGATAGCCGGGGGAGAGCTCGACCTGGTACGCGTCGGCCGTCGCGACCCAGCCGATGAAGTCCTTGGCCGCGTCGAGGCGCGCGCTGTGCCGCGACAGCCACCAGGTGCCGCCGCCGACGTTGCCGGTGACCGGCGTGCTCTGGTCGGACCAGCGCAGGGCGTCACCCACGGCCAGCTCGCCCTTCGGGGTCTTGAGCGTGCCCTGGAAGACCGCGCCGCCGTACCACGCCGGGCCGGGCAGCATGAGCACCTTGTCGCCCTGGCTCTTGGCGAACTCGGGGCCGAACAGGGACAGCATCGACATGGTCTTGTTCGCGACGAGCTTGTCCATCATCTTCGCGGCGCGCACGCACTTGGGGTCGGTCGCCTTGACGGTGATCGCCTTGGGCCCGGTGACCTGGTTGGCCGGGCACTCGCCGCCCCACATGTAGATCTCCGGCGCCCACGCGTCACCGGCCGTGCCGATGATGTAGCCGGGGTGCTCGGCGGCCACCTTCTCGCCCAGCGCCTGGTACTCCTCCCAGGTGGTGGGCAACGTGTAGCCGAACTTGTCGAGCAGCTTCTTGTTGTACCAGAGCACCACCTGGGCCAGGTCGTTGCGCAGGCAGTAGACCGTGCCGTCCACGGTGCACACGTCGAGCGCGCCCTTGGCGAAGCCGCTCAGCGTGGCGTCGTCGAGCAGGCCCTTGTTGAGCGGGGCGACGAACGCGTTGTCGCCCTGCGAGGCCCAGGACGCGGTGTTGTTGTCCGTGGTGAACACGACGTCCGGCCAGCCCTCGCCGGCCCGGTCGAACAGCTGCACCTTGGTCTTGAGCGTGTTGGAGCCGTTGGCGTTGCCGTCGTAGGTGACGATGTCCAGCTGCACGTCGGGGTGTGCCTTCTGGTACGCCTTCGCGGCGTCGAGCCGGGTGGAGTCCACCCACACCAGGAGCTTGCCGGCCTTCTGCTCGGCGGCGGCGAAGCCGTACTGCGATCCGGCGGAGCCGGTCGGCTTCGCCTGGGTCGGGGCGTTCGGGGGAGCGCAGGCCGCGACGGCGAACAGGGCCGCTGCCGCGGTGACCGCCAGGTGGGTGCGTCGTCTCATGGGGCTTCCTTCGGACAAGGCGGCTTGAGGTACGTAAACGCCGTGTTTCGGGATATGACATCATACGTGTGACGTATTCACAATGCCCTACACTGAAGGGCGTTCAGGCGGACGGGAGGATGCGTTGACTCAGCACGCGACTACGGGGCCGTGGGATTCGACGCGGGAGCCGCAGCCGCCGGAGCGGGCCGGCAAGCGGCCGCCGCGCCGGGTCCGCGGGGCCAAGCTGGGCACCACCGTGGTCGAGCAGCTGGTCGACGACATCGTGCGCGGGGCGCTGCCGCCCGGCACGGCGCTCCCGCCGGAGGCCGACCTCTGCGAGGAGTTCGGGGTCAGCCGGACGGTGATCCGCGAGTCGGTCAAGGTGATCCAGGAGAAGGGCCTGGTCAGGATCGAGCACGGCCGCGGCACCCAGGTCACCGATCCCCGGCAGTGGAACCTGCTCGACGACGTCGTGCTCACCGCCGTCATCGCGCACGACGAGAACGTGACGTTCCTGGACGAGCTGGTGTCCGTGCGCACCGCGCTGGAGGCGGAGATGGCCGCGGCCGCCGCCCTGGCGCGCACCCCCGACGACGAGGAGCGCATCGGGGCCGAGCTGGCGGTCATGCGGGCCAACCTCGCCTCCACGCCCGACTTCGCCGCCGCCGACGTGCGCTTCCACGACATGATCATGGCCGCGTCACGCAACCGGCTGGGGCGGGCCATCGTCAACAGCATCCACGACAAGGCCCGTACGAGCATGCTCTACCACGGCGAGTACAACGAGGCCGTGATGCGCCAGACGCTGGCCGAGCACCAGGCCATCAAGGACGCGATCGCGGCCGGCGACCAGGAGGGGGCGGCGGCCGCGATGCGCAGGCACATCACCGACTCCTGGAACCGCCGCCGCCCGTAATAAGCCCTGACGCCATAGATCCGCGGGTCCGGCTCCATCTGGACGGGTGAGACCAGAGGAGAGCCTTTTGCACCCCGACCAGCAGCGAGATTTCACCGAGTTCGTCGCCACGCGCTCGGACAGCCTGATCAGGCTCGCGTACGTGCTGACCAACGACCAGCACGCGGCCGAGGACCTGCTGCAGACGGCCCTGGCGAAGACCGCCGGACACTGGCGGCGGATCCGGGACAACCCGGAGGCGTACGTGCGCCGCGTCATGTACCACGAACAGGTCGGGCGGTGGCGAAGTCCGCGCTGGGGCCGCGAACGCGTGGTCGAGGCGCCTCCCGACCGGGCCACGGGCGACCGGACCGGCGAGGTCGACACCCGCCTCACCCTGGATCAGGCGCTGCGCGCCCTGCCGCCGCGCAAGAGGGCCGTCCTGGTGCTGCGCTACTACGAGGACCTGCCGGAGTCCGAGGTCGCCAAGATCATGCGCTGCTCGGTGGGGACCGTGCGCAGCCAGACCCACCAAGCCGTCGCCCGGCTGCGCGAGCTGGTCGGCGAGAACGTCACCCTGGAGGCCTGAGATGACCATCGACGAACAGCGGATCGCCGCGGAGTTCCGGCGGATGGCCGCCGAGGCCAGGCCCGTCGACGCCCTCGCGCACGCCCGGCGGGCGCGGACCGGCGCACTGCGGCGCCGGCGCGCGACGTGGTCGCTCGCCGGGCTCGCGGCGGCCGCCTCCCTGGTCACGGCGGTGATCGTCGTGCTTCCCTCCGGCGACTCCGGCCCGGACACCGCGGCGGAGGTCGCCCGGCTGCCGGAGAACACCCCCGAGCAGTTGCAGGTCGTACGCGAGTGCATGCCCAACGGCGGCCCCGTCCACAACATGGACGGCAACCTGCGCCTCCCCGAGCAGGGCTCGGCAGAGGACTTCCGGGTGCTGGCCGAATACCGGGACAAGAAGGGCATGACCGCCCTGGTCGGCAGCATCGCCGGCTTCGTCCTGTGCACCCCGACCACGCAGAAGGACATGGCGGAGCGGGCGGTCTTCACGTACTGGGGGTTCAAGCCGCCCGGGGACCTGACCGGCTTCCAGGGGGATCTCCAGGTGGACGCGTACACCTCGCACACGCATTCGTACGCGACGGGGCCGCAGCGGGTCCAGCACGACGACACGTACCGGGTCGTCGTCGGCCGGGTCACCTCGGGCGTGCGCCGGGTGGAGATCGACTGGGCGGACGGGCGGCGCACCGACGCGCGGCTGGCGGGCGGCTTCTTCATCGCCCGGGTGCCGGGGAAGCTGGCGCGGGATCCCGAGGACGGGTCGATGACGCTGCTGGACTCCCCGCCGGTCACGGTCACCGCGTACGGCTCGCAGGACCAGGTGCTGGGGCGGCAGAAGGACGTGGCGTTCGGCCCCCTGGGCCGGGGGAGCGGCTACTGAGATCGTCGGCGGTCGTCGGCAAAAAGTTCGTGCGGACGTCCGCGACACGCCGTAGCGAACCGCTCTTTGCTGGCATTAGTGGGCACTTTTCGACGTAACTCGACATAAGAGGTCCGTGTCGGGTTCGGGGGATAAGAAGGGCCGGGCCGGAGGATCGCTCATGTACCGTCTGCTGGGTGCCGTCGTCATCACCGCGCTGGCCGTCATGGCGAGGCCCGCCGCTGCCGCGCCGTGGGAGGTCGACAACATCGCGCATCGGGGCGGATCCGGGTACGCGCCCGAGAACACCATCGTGGCCTGCGAGGTGGCCCGGGCCCAGCGGGCCACCATGTGCGAGTACGACGTCCAGCAGACGAAGGACCAACGGCTCATCCTGATGCACGACGAGTCGCTGGCCCGCACCACCAACGTCGAGCAGGTCTTCCCCGGCCGCTCCCCGTGGAAGGTCGCCGACTTCACGCTCGCGGAGATCCAGCGCCTGGACGCCGGCTCGTGGTTCTCCTCCCAGTTCCAGGGCGAGAAGGTGCCCACCCTGGAACGGGGACTCCGGGAGATGAGCAAGAGCGGGGTCGGGATGCTGCTGGAGATCAAGCACGATCCGGCCAGCACGGACATCGACGAACGGGTGGCCGCCGAACTGAGGAAGTACCGATCCCTGTGGAAGGGCAGGCGGCTGGCCGTGCAGGCGTACAACTGGGAGTCGATGCGGAACCTGCACGAGATGATGCCCGACCTCCCCGTCGCGTTGATGGGCAAGCCGGACGCCTCCCGGCTGGAGGACCTGGCCGGGTTCGCCGCCGCGGTCACGGTGCCGCACAGCGGCCTCACCGCGACCTACGTCAGGCAGGTCCACGAGCACGGCATGCGGGTCTACACGTGGACGACGGACCGGCGGGCCGTCATCCGCCGCCTCATGACGTACGGCGTGGACGGCATCATGACCGGGCGGCCCGACCAGATCGACGCCGTCAAGCGCCGGGCCATGCGCGTGGTCATGAGGGCTGGCGGAGGTCGGCTATGAGGTCGTCGCCGGACGCCGCGAGCCGGTGCTCGATGACGTCGGCGAGGTCGGTGTCCATGTCGGGCCCGTAGAAGTCCTCGGCGAGGTCGAGGTGGCGGCGCATCGCCTCGCGGGCCCCGTCGGGGTCGCGGTCGAGGATGGCCTCCAGGATCACGGTGTGCAGGGGCTCGCCGGCCTCCCGGACCTCGCGGTCGCTGAGGCTGCGCAGCATCAGCCCGTAGGTGAGGTCCTGGATCGCGGTGAACATCATGTGGATGACCGGATTGCCCGAGGCCCTGGCGATGGTCTCGTGGAAGGCGAGATCGACCCGCGCCCTGGCGTGCACGTCGCCCGGCCGGGCGAAGAGCTGGTGGACCCGCAGCAGGTCGGTACGGTCGCGCTTGCTCGCGTTGGCCGCGGCCAGGCTCGCCGCCTCGGTCTCCAGCATCACCCGCGCCCGCATGAGCTGGCGGGCGGTCACCCCGGCGGCGCGGGCCGCGAGGTTCATCGGCCGCATCAGGTTCTCGGCCGTGTAGTGGCGGACGAAGCTGCCCCGCTGCGGCGAGACCTCGATCAGCCCGCGCTCCTGCAGGGCCTTGAGGACCTCCCGGATGACCGGGCGGCTGACCGCGAACTCGGTCGCCAGGTCCCGCTCGGAGGGCAGGCGCACGCCGGGGGCCCAGTGTCCGGTCAGGATCCGGTCTTCGAGAACGGCGATCAGCGCAACCGGGCTGGTCGGCGGCTTCCCTCCGATATTGGGTTCGGCGGGGCTCTCGAGTGACGGTTTCCTCCCGCGCTCAGCGGTCATGCCGACCACGGTAGCGGCTCGCCGCCGGTGCCGAGCCGCGCTCCGTGCCAGCACGCCCGCCCATCCGGGCCGAACAGGTGAAGATCGGTCAGCGGCACATAAAAGGTCGCGCGTTCTCCGTCGCGCGGGCCTGTGCGGGGCGGCACGCGGGCGACGATCGCCCGGCCCGTGTCGTCGCGCAGGTGCAGGATGCTCTCGTTGCCGAGGTTCTCCCGGTACGACAGCGTCGCCTCGATGGGCAGGGCGGCCCCGTCGTCGGCCCGTACGCGTACGGACTCGGGTCTGAACCCGACGCGCACCGACTCCGGCAGTTCGTCCGGCAGCCGGGGCAGCCGCCAGCGCAGGTCGCCGCTGGTCAGCTCCACCCCGTCCGCGCCCGCCCGCGCGGTGGCCTCGATCAGGTTCATCTGCGGGCTGCCGAGGAACGTGGCGACGAACACCGTGGCCGGCTGCTCGTAGATCTCGGTCGGGGTGCCGATCTGCGCGAACTCGCCCTCGTTGAGCACCGCGACCCTGTCGCCCATGGTCATGGCCTCGACCTGGTCGTGGGTCACGTACAGGACGGTCCCCTTGGTGCGGCGGTGGAACTCGATCAGCTCGGCCCGCATCTGCACACGCAGCGCGGCGTCCAGGTTCGACAGCGGCTCGTCCATGAGGTACGCGGCCGGCTCCCGGATCATGGCGCGCCCGAGCGCGACCCGCTGCCGCTGGCCGCCGGAGAGCTGGCCCGGCTTCTTCCTGAGCTGGTCGGCGAGCCCGAGCACGCGGCTGGTGTCCTCGATCCGCTGCCGGATGACGTCCTTCGGCACGTGATGGGCGCGCAGCCCGAACGCCAGGTTGCCCTCGACGCTCAGATGCGGGTAGAGGGCGTAGTCCTGGAAGACCATGCCGATCCCGCGGTCGCCGGGGTGGGCGTGGGTGACGTCCCTGCCGCCGACCGTGACCCGGCCGGCGCTGACCGGCTCGATCCCGGCGACGATGCGCATCAGCGTGGACTTCCCGCACCCCGACGGGCCGACGATCACCAGGAACTCCCCGTCGCGGACGTGCAGGTCGACGTCGGCGAACAGCACCTGGCCGCCGTACCGCTTGGTGACCCGCTCGATGCGGATGCCGTCGGTCATCGCTTGACTCCTCCGAGGGTGAGGCCCGAGACGTAGTAGCGCTGCAGCAGGGCGAACAGGACGAGCGGCGGCAGGATGGACAGCAGCGCCGCCGCGGTCTGCAGGTGGTAGACGATCCCGTGCTCCCCCTCGAAGGACGACAGCGCGAGCGGCAGCGTCCACAGCTCCTGCTCGCTGGCCGCGATCAGCGGCCAGATGAGGTTGTCCCACTGGGCCAGGAACTGCAGCAGCAGCACCGTGAGCAGGGCCGGGCGCAGCAGCGGGACGGCGATGAGGAAGAAGATGCGCAGCTCGCCGGCGCCGTCCACCCGCGCGGCGTGCAGCATCTGCGCGGGGATGCCCAGCGCGAACTGCCGGACCAGGAAGACGCCGAGCGCGCTGGCCACGAACGGCGCGATCAGGCCCTGGTAGCTGTTGAGCCAGCCGATCTCGCTGAGCGCCACGAACACCGGGATCATGACGACCGCCGGGGTCAGCGACAGCGCGATGATCACCAGGTTGAGCAGCGCGGCCCGGCCCGGGAAGCGCAGCCGGGCCAGCGCGTACCCGGCCGCCGCCGAGATCGCCACGTCCAGCACGGAGACCGCCGAGGCGATGACGAGGCTGTTCAGCAGGTAGCGCGGGAACCGGCCGTCGGTCATGATCTCGCCGAGGTTGTCGAACAGCGCGAACCCGTGGAAGCGCAGCCCGGACAGGTCGCTGTCGTCGGGCGCCGAGGCGAGCACGACCATGGAGTAGAGCGGCAGCAGCATCAGCGCCACGAAGCCGACGAGGGCCACGAGGGTGAGCGAGCGGCGGATTCTCATTCCTCGTCACTCCTGATCAGCTTGAACTGGGTGAAGGCGAAGACCAGCAGCACCACGAGCAGCACGATCGCGATGGCCGACGCGTAGCCGAACCGGGAGAAGGAGAACGCGTTGTTGTACAGGTAGAGCGGCAGCACCTGGGTGGCGTTGACGGGCCCGCCCTTGGTGAGCAGGTAGGCCGGCACGAACGACTGCATGGCCCCGGTGACGGCCACCACGATCACGAAGGTGAAGGTGCGGCGCAGCAGCGGCACGGTGATCAGGAAGAACGTCCGCAGCGTGCGGGCGCCGTCGATGGCCGCGGCCTCGAAGACGTTGGCCGGCAGGGCCTGCAGCCCGGCGACGAAGATGATCACGTAGAGCCCGACGTACTTCCAGATGACCATCACGAGCAGCGCCCAGATGGCGTAGTCGGAGTCGGTGAGCCACGGGCGGGCGCCGACGAGGGTGTCGGCGAGCCCGCCGGTGGAGTAGATGACCTGCCACAGCACGGTGGCGCCGACCAGCGGCATCACCGCGGGGACGAAGATCAGGCCGCGCAGCCAGGCCCGCAGCCGGCCGGGCTTGGCCAGCGGCACGGCCACGACCAGCGCGATCACGATGGTCGGGCCCACCGCGAAGACCGTGTAGAGCACGGTCACCCACACGCTGCTCCAGAACTCCGCGCTGGTCGCCATCTCGCGGTAGTTGTCCAGGCCCACCCACTGCGGGGTGCCCGACAGGTCGTACGAGGTGAAGCTCAGGTAGAGGGCCGCGAGCGCGGGCAGCGCCCAGAACAGGACGAAGTACACGATCGCCGGGGCGGCGAGGCCCGCGCCCGCGCGGGCCTCGACCCCGGCCATGGTGGCCCGCCGTGCAGCGGTCATTTGAGAATCCGCCCCACCGCGGCGTCGAAGGCGGCCGCGGCCTCCTGGGCGGACCGCTGCTTGTGGATCACCGACTCCAGCGCGTCGAGCAGCGCCTTCATCGTCTCGGTCCACTGGGGGAGGACCGGGCCGAAGTCGGTGTACGGGAGCTGCTCCTCCAACTGCTGGCTGGCCTTGTCGCCGGCGCTCGGCAGCTTCTGCCAGCCGGCCGCCGGGGTGACCAGGCCGGTGGCGGCCAGCTGCTGGTCGACATGCTCGGACGTGGACAGCCAGTTAACGAAATGCCAAGCCGTAAACGGATTTTTCGCCTTTTTGGCGACCATCCACCCCCATGAGTAGCCGGAGGCCACCTTCTCCTTGCCCGCCCAGCTCGGCACGACGGTGCTGTCGAAGGTCTTGCCCAGCTCGGCCTTGGCATTGAGCGCCGGGATGAGGCTGGAGGTGAACCGGCCGGACACCAGCATGGCCGCCGTGCCCTTGGCGAACAGGCCGAACGCGCCGACCGGGTCGTTCAGCTTGGGATTGCCCTGGCGGCCGTAGTATTCGAGCGCCCGCAGGCCCGCCGGGGTGTTCAGCCCGCCGCGTCCCGTGCTCTCGTCCACGATCCTCCCGCCGAGGCCGTTGATCAGCGGGATGAAGTTCAGCATCGCCCAGATGTTGTCGGCGAGCTGCCACTGGAGCCCGACCTGGGAGCCCGTGGTGAGCTTGGCGTTGAACTCCTCGACCTCCTCCCAGGTCGTCGGAGGCTTGTCGGGGTCGAGCCCGGCCTGCTCGAAGCGGTCGCGGCGGTACCAGAGGTGGACCGAGTTGAAGTCGATCGGGACGCCGTAGACCTGGTCCTTGTAGGTGAGGGCGGCGAAGGCGTTCGTGTCGAACCTGGTCTTGAGCTCGTCGATGGAGCCGGCTCCGAACTCCGCCGGCGGCAGCGGCGCGACCTGCCCCTTGGACGCCCGCTCGGCGAGGGTCCAGGCGCCGACCTTGATGAGGTCCGGTGGCGAGCCCGTGGTGAACGCGGTGGAGAGCTTGGTGTCGAGGTTGGCGATGGGGATGTACAGCGGCTTGACGGTGACCTTCGGGAACTGGCGCTGATACTCGGCGATCTTGGCGTTGAAGTATTTGGTGTTCGCCTGCTCCTCGTGCATCCAGACGTTGACCGTGCCCTGGGGCCCGGACTCCTTGGAGCCGACCGGGGCGCCGCTCGAGCCGCAGGCGGCCAGCGGGGTCGCCAGGCTCAGCAGGGCGGCGCCGCGCAGGAGGTCTCGACGGGGGATATCACTCATGTGTCCGGTTCCTCTCAGGGGACGGTCGTGAAGTCGGTGACCCCCGCGTGGATGGCGTCGGTCATGCGCCGGTGCCAGGCGATGTCGCGCCACATGCCGTCGAACTGGGGGCCGCAGAAGTTGCTGGTCGCGAGCGCCTCCCAGCGCCCGGTGGCCAGCGCGGCCCGTACCCCGATCTCGCACAGCTCCTTGACCCAGCCCCAGTCGCGGCCGGGGCCGTCCTTGTAGTTCACGATCCCCCAGCATTCGGTGGTCACCAGCGGCTTGCCGGCCGCCCGCGACCACGCCGCGACCTCCCCGATGTGCTCGGTCAGGCATCCGGCCCACCGCTGCGGGTCGGACCGGTACAGGCGCTCGGCCGGGCCGGACAGCGGCTCGTAGGCCCGCGGGTCGAACTGGGAGTGGTGCAGGTCGTAGCCGATCTCCGCGTAGAAGTCGGTGGTGGCCTGCGGTGTCATCCACACGTGCGGTTCGAGCAGGTCCAGGTCGGACAGGTCCTCGCCCGGGGCGCCGGTGGTCTCGGTGCAGCCGGACAGCGTGTAGCGGTGGCGGGGGTGGGCGGCGCGCAGGGTGGAGATCGCCTCTTTGGCCCAGGTCTGTACGGCCGCGTCGCCCCGGGACAGGGTCTCGGCGCTCGCGTCGTTGCCGTACAGGAAGGGCGCCCACATCGCGAGCGGCCACTCGTTCACCAGGTCGACGAAGTAGACGGCGTCGGCGAGGCCGGCGTCCTCGATCGCCGAGAGGGTGACGTCCCAGATCCGGGCCAGGTCGGCCGGGGTCCTGATCCGCGAGCGGACGTCGAGCTCGTCCTTCCTGAACCACGAGGACAGCGCGACCCGCAGCCCGCGGTCCGCGCATGCCCGGATGAAGTCGAGCAGGCCGGGCAGCACGCGTACGGAGACCGGCTCGGTGGCGCCCCAGGACTCGAAGTGCCACACGGGGAGCAGGCGCCAGGTCCGCTCCGGATCGGCCGCCACCAGGTGGGGGAAGGCGTCGATGCGTACCGCGTCGTAGCCCCGTTCGGCCAGTTCGTCGAGCGCGCGGTCCCAGTCCTGGTAGCCGGCGCCGTCCCAGCGCCGTTCGAGCCAGGAGAAGTCCCACATGGTGATCGCTAGGGGACTGGTGGTCAACGTCATAGTCTCAACATCCGTTCGATGTTGGTCTTACCAGATTGGTAGATCGTGGCTGGCTGAAGCGTGACTGTCAAGGCTCTTCGTGGTCCTTGCGGGTTACTGGTCTAACCAGCTAGCGTTCTTGGACCATGAGCACCCGAGCCGTCGCCGGCCTGGAGACCATCCGATGCCCGATTCAGCCCAACGTGCTCCTGATGCGGCTGCACGCCGACGACGGCCTCACCGGCCTCGGCGAGTCGTTCTTCGGGGCGGAGGCGGTCGAGGCCTACCTGCACGAGACCGTCGCACCACTCCTCGTGGGAGCGCCATTGCCCAGCCCCGAGCGGCTGCGCCGGCTGCTCACCGGCCACGTGGGCTTCCAGGGCAGCGGGGTCGAGACCCGGGGCAACGGGGCCGTCGACATCGCCGTGTGGGACCTGCTCGGCAAGGCCACCGGGCAGCCCGTCGCCACCCTGCTCGGCGGCCCCTACCAGGACAGCCTCCCCGTCTACAACACCTGCGCGGGCCCCTCCTACGTCAAGAACGAGCCGCGCCAGGCCGTCTCCAACTGGGGTCTGGCCGACACGTCGCGGTACGAGGACCTGCGCGGCTTCCTGGAACGGCCCGGCGAGCTGGCCGGGGAGCTGTGGGACGAGGGACTGCGGGCCATGAAGGTGTGGCCGTTCGACCAGGCGGCCGAGCGCACCGGCGGCATGCGGCTGGAGCGGGCCGACCTGCTGGCCGGCCTGAAGGTGCTCGACGACATCAAGAACGCCGTCCCCGAGATGGACGTCATGGTCGAGCTGCACGGCCTGTGGAGCCTGCATGCCGCGCTCGGGCTGGTCAGGGAGCTCGAACGCTTCACCCCGTACTGGGTCGAGGACCCGCTGCGGTCCGACAGCCAGGCCTCGTACGCCACGCTGCAGGCCGCGACGCCGGTGCCGCTGGCCACCGGCGAGACGCTGACCGGGCAGCGCGCGTTCCGGGGGCTGCTCGAACGCGCGGGGATCCGGGTGGCCATCGTGGACATCGGCTGGACGGGCGGGCTGACCGAGGCCCGCAAGATCGCCGCGCTCGCGGACTCGTACGACCTGCCGTTCGCGCCGCACGACTGCACCGGGCCGATCTCGTTCGCGGCGTGCGTACACCTGGCCCTGAGCCAGCCCAACGCGCTGGTGCAGGAGAGCGTGCGCGCCTTCCGCCACACCTGGTACGGGGAGCTGGCCACCGGCCTGCCGCTCGTGGAGGACGGCCGGGTGCGCCTGGAGGACCGGCCCGGCCTGGGCGTGGAGCTCACCGACGGCCTCACCACCCGCCCGGGCGTCACGACCCGCCTGACCGGCACCCGCCCATGAGCCGCGCCCACCGCCGCCACCGCGCCCGGCCGAGCGGGGTGCGGGGATGACGCGGATGGCGGCGTTGCGCTGGTACGGGCGTGGCGACGTGCGGCTGGTCGAGACCGAAATCCCCAGCCCAGGTCCCGGCGAGGTCCTGATCGCGGTGACGCTCTGCGGCATCTGCGGCAGCGACGTCGAGGAGTACCGGGCGGGACCGATCGTCGTGCCGGTCACGCCGCACCCGCTGACCGGCCGGACGGCCCCGCTCACCCTGGGGCACGAGGTCGTCGGCGTGGTCGCCCGCCCCGGCCCCGGCGTCGACCTGGCCCCGGGCACCCCGGTCGTCCCGGACGTCGTGCTGGGCTGCGGCCGGTGCTGGTGGTGCGCCCGCGGGGACTACCCGCTGTGCGAACGCGGGGCGGCGCTCGGACTGCAGGACGACGGAGGGCTGGCCGAGTACCTGGTGGCGCCGGCCGGCCGCTGCGTCCCGCTGCCCGAGGGCATGCCCGCCGAGGTCGCCGTCTTCGCCGAGCCCGCGGCGGTCGCCGTACGGGCGCTCGACAAGGCCGGTGACGTGTCCGGGGCCGTGGTCGCGGTCGTCGGGTCCGGCGCCATCGGGCTGCTGGTCGCCCAGGTGGCCGTCTGCCGCGGGGCGGCGGCCGTCGTCGCGGTCGACCCGGACCCGGGCCGCCGCGCGCTGGCCGGCTCGTGCGGCTTCACCGGCGCGGCGCCCGGCGAGGCGGCGGACGCCGTCCGCGAGCTGACCGGCGGACGTGGGGCCGACGTGGTCGTGGAGAGCGCGGGAACGCCCGCCGCGGTGACGGACGCGCTGTCGCTGTGCCGCCGCGGCGGCACCACGGTCCTGCTCGGCGTCACCCCGGAGCCCGCCGTCCTGTCCACGCTGGACGTGGTGCTGGGGGAGAAGCGCATCGTGGGGTCGGCCTCGCACCGATGGGACACCGACGTACGCGCCGCCGTCGCCCTGCTGCACGCCGGTCACCTCCGGGTGGATCGGCTGCCCGTCCAGACCGTCCCGCTCCCGGACGCCGTACGACGCGGCCTGGCCGACCCGCCCCGCGACATCCTGAAGACCATCGTCACCCTCGCAAGCGCCTGAGCGGACGGCACGCCGCCGCCCCGCGTGGTGCCGTCAGTGTTCGATGCTGGCGTTGAAGTGGGCCAGGCCCCGGGCGAACGCGGCCAGCTCCTCCGGGGTCCAGTCCTTCAGGACCGTGGCGAGCCCATGGATCCGGTACGCGCGCTCCCCAGCGACCCGCCGCAGCCCTTCCTCGGTGATGCGGAGCTTGCGGGCCATCCCGCCCTCGGGGTCGGGGATGCGCTCGGCGAGCCCGTCGCGGAGCAGGACGGCGGTCTGCCGGTTGACGGTGGAGGTGTCCAGGCTGAACGCCTGCGCGAGCTGGCCGATCGACATCGGCCCCTCGGCCTCCAGCCGGCTGAGCAGGATGTAGCTGCTGCCACGCTCCAGGCAGCGTTCCGAAGCAGGCGCGGCCGACGACGCCAGCTCCTTATATCGGCCGATGAGCATGAGCTCGCGCTCGATGTCAACGATCTCCTCGCGCATGATTACCTCCCCACGGCGGTCAGAATATCCCTCTATATGGTGATGTGTAGGATACATACCATATGCATCGTGCATATAATTCTGCGAGATACGGGAGAACTCATGAGTTCAACGCGTGCCGCACCGTCCAGCGGAGCGATCATCAGCGTGCTGGCGGCGGCGGGCATCACGGTCTCGCTGATGCAGACCCTGATGGTGCCGCTGATCGCGACCCTGCCGACCCTCCTGCACACCACGACCGCCAACGCCTTCTGGGCCATCACCGCGACCCTCCTGGCCGGCGCGGTCGCCATGCCCGTCTCGGGGCGGCTCGGCGACCTGTACGGCAAGCGCCGCGTCATGATCGTCAGCGCGGTCCTGCTGGCCGTCGGCTCCCTGGTGTGCGCCCCCGCCAACTCGCTGGCCCCCATGGTGATCGGCCGCGCGCTGCAGGGACTCGGGATGGGCGTGATCCCGCTGGGCATCGCCATCATGCGGGACGTGCTGCCGCCGCAGCGGCTCGGCTCGGCCATCGGCCTGATGAGCTCCTCGCTCGGCGTGGGCGGAGCGCTCGGCCTGCCCGCCGCCGCGTTCGTCGCCCAGTACGTGAGCTGGCACGCGCTGTTCTGGGGAGCCGCCGCGCTCGGCGTGGTGATGAGCGTGCTGATCTTCATGATCGTGCCGGAGTCGCCGGTCAAGTCACCGGGGCGCTTCGACTTCGTGGGGGCGGTGGGGCTGGCGGCCGGTCTGGCCCTGTTCCTGCTGCCGGTCTCCAAGGGCAGCGACTGGGGCTGGACGAGCGGCACCACGCTCGGCATGTTCGCCGCCTCGGCGGTGATCCTGCTGCTGTGGGGCTGGTGGGAGCTGCGCGTGTCCGCGCCCCTGATCGACCTGCGCACCAGCGCGCGCCGTCAGGTGCTGCTGACCAACCTGGCCTCCATCGTCATCGGCTTCGGCATGTACGCGATGTCGCTGATCACGCCGCAGCTCCTGCAACTGCCCGAGGCCACCGGGTACGGCCTGGGCCGCTCGATGGTCGAGGCCGGGCTGTGGATGGCCCCGGCCGGGCTGGTCATGATGGCGATCTCGCCGGTGGCCGCCCGCCTGTCGGGGGCTCGCGGGCCCAAGACGTCCCTGCTGCTCGGCACGATCGTCATCGCCTCCGGATACCTCCTGGCCCTCGTCCTGATGGGGCACGCGTGGGGCGTCCTGGTCTTCTCGTCCGTGGTCAGCGCCGGGATCGGCTTCGCGTACGCGGCCATGCCGTCCATCATCATGAGCGCCGTGCCGCGTACCGAGACGGCCGCCGCCAACGGGCTCAACAGCCTGATGCGCTCGATCGGCACGTCCTGTGCCAGTGCCGTGCTCGGGGCGGTGCTGGCCAACCTGACGGTCACGTTCGGGTCCGTGACGCTGCCGTCCGAGGCCGGGTTCCGCGCCGGTTTCCTCATCGGCGGCGGGGTCGCCCTGGTGGCGGCGCTCATCGTGCTGACCATCCCCGGCCGCCGCGCCGCGCAGCCGCAGCCGGCCGGCCTGCCCGCCGACACCGACCAGCAGGTCCGCACCCGCTGACCCACGTGGGGTGGCAGGCCGCCACCCCACGCGGGTTACGTCGTGCCCAGCTGAGCGCGGCGCAGGCGGGCGGCCTTGGCCATGTTCCAGCCCAGCACCGCCGTGACCACGCCGTCGAGCCGGTAGAGGGCGACGAAGCGGTTCTGCTCGGGGTCGCCCTCGACCACGCTCACCTCCGCCTCGGGCGACGGCAGCCCGTGGACCTGGAGCTTGACGTCGTACTGGTCGGTCCAGAAGTACGGGACGGGCGCGTAGGCCAGGTCCTCGCCGAGGATGTTGGCGGCCACGACCTGGGCCTGCTCGACGGCGTTGGTCCGGTTCTCCAGCCGCAGCCGCCGGCCGAGCCCCTCGTGCTGCCAGGAGGCCACGTCGCCCACCGCGTAGACGCCGTCGCCGGCGCGGCAGCGGGAGTCGCACTCCACGCCGTCACGCAGGGCCAGCCCGCTGTCGCCGAGCCATCCGGTCGCCGGGCGGGAGCCGATCGCCACCACCACCGCGTCGGCGGGCAGCAGCTCGCCGGACGCCAGGCGTACCCCGGTCACCCGGCCGCTCTCGGAGGCCAGGCCCTGGACCCCGACGCCGAGCCGCAGCCGGACGCCGTGCTCGGCGTGCTTCCTGGTGAGCAGCGCGGCGGCCGGGTCGCCGAGCTGGTCGGCCAGGACCGCGCGGCCGAGGCCGACGAGGGTGACGTCCAGGCCGAGACCGCGCGCGGTGGCGGCCACCTCCGCCCCCAGCACGCCCTCGCCCACGACGACGAGGCGCGGTCCTTCGAGCAGGTGGGCGCGGAGCGCGAGCGCGTCGTCCAGCGAGCGCAGAACGTGCACGCCCGCCAGCCCGTCCTGGCCGGGCAGCCGGGACGGGGTCAGCCCGGTGGCCAGCACGACGGCCTGCGCGCGCAGGGTCCGCCCGGACGCGGCGGACACCTCCCGCGCCTCGGGGTCCAGCCGCACCGCGGGGTCGCCGAGGATGAACGTCGCGCCCAGCTTGTCCAGCTCGGTCCCGGCCCGCAGGTGCGCCCGCTCGCTCTCCCACGTGCCGGCCAGCACCTGCTTGGACAGCGGCGGGCGATCGTAGGGCGGGTGCGGCTCGGCGCCCAGCACGGTCAGGCCGCCCTGGTGGCCCTTGCGGCGCAGCGCCTCCGCGACGGCCAGGCCGCCGGCGGAGGCGCCCACGATCAGGACGTCCGTCAAGACTGCCCGTCCAGGGTGATCGCGGCGGCCGGGCAGACGGCGGCCGCCTCGCGTACGGCGGCGTGCAGGGGCTCGGCCGGCGACGGGTCCAGCAGGATCACGATGCCGTCGTCCTCACCCTGGTCGAACACCTCGGGGGCGAGCAGCACGCAGCTGCCTGCCCCACAACATTTGTCCGTGTCGACGGTGACGTTCATCAGAGGGTTCCTTTCGGTTCTACCGGCGCCGCAGGCCGCCGACGACGAGCCCTTCGCGGCGCTTCAGCTCCTCGGCGGTCAGGCCGCCGACCAGCCGCCGTCAACCGGGACGATCGCCCCGTTGATGAACGAGGCGGCATCCGAGGCGAGGAAGAGCGCGGCGTCGGCCATCTGCTCCGGCTGGGCCAGCCGCTCGCCGAGGGCGAGCACGGGGCCGAGCCGGGCGGCGCCGGTGGGGTCGAAGGAGGCGTTCGTGGCGATGTTGGTCATGGTGGGGCCGGGCAGGATGGCGTTGCAGCGGATGCCGTCCTTGGCGTGCGCCCAGGCCACGCTGCGGGTCAGGCCGACCACGCCGTGCTTGGACGCGGTGTAGGCGGCGCCGGCCGCCCCGCCTCGGATGCCGGCCTCCGAGGCGGTGTTGACGATCGCGCCGGAGCCCTGGCGCAGCATGTGCGGCAGCACCGCGTGGGTGACCAGGAACGTGCCGGTCAGGTTCACCCGCAGGACCCGTTCCCACAGCTCGACCGGGATGTCGGCGGGCAGCGCCATCGTGTCCATGATCCCGGCGTTGTTGCACAGCACGTCGATGCGGCCGTACGCGCCGATCGCCGTCTCGGTCAGCGCGGCCACCGACGCCTCGTCGGAGATGTCGGCGGCGACCGCGACGGCCGCCTCGCCGATCTCCTCGGCGGTCCGCCCGGCCGACTCCTTGTCGATGTCGCAGGCCACGACGCGGGCGCCCGCCTTGGCGAACGCCACGGCCATTGCCCGGCCGATTCCGGACCCCGCGCCTGTGATCAGGGCGACGCGATCGTCGAATGTGCTCAAGAGCCCGTCCTTTCGCCAGCCGTCCTCCGGCCCGCCATGCTCCCGGCACGGCAACCGGACGATGTTGTCCGGTTGCTACGATACCCGCTGTGCCGGAGTCACGTCGACCGAACAGAGGACCGAGCGCCGCAGCCGAGAACCGGGCGGCGCTGGTCGCGGCCGCCCGTGAGGTGTTCGCCAGCGCCGGATACAACGCGCCGCTGAGCACGGTCGCCCGCGCCGCCGGGGTCGGGCAGGGCAGCCTCTACCGGCACTTCCCCGACCGGATCAGCCTCGCGATGGCCGTCTTCGAGGACGGCGTCACGGAGCTGGAGGCGCTGGCGGCCCGGCCCGGCACCACGCTCGACGACCTGCTGGCGCTGCTGACCGAGCAGGCCATCACCTCGACCGCGTTCATCGAGCTGGTCAGCACGCGGCCGAGCGAGCCCGATCCCCGCATCATCGACGTACGCGATCGCGTGGCGGGAGTCCTGGCGGGCGTGCTCGGCGACGCCCGGCGCGCGGGGCACGTCCGTGACGGCGTCTCGGCCGACGACCTGGTGCTGGCCATCGGCATGCTCGCCGGGGTCCTGGCCAAGACCCCGGCGCCCGACCGGCGCGCCACCGCCGACCGGGTGTGGGCGCTGCTGCGCGAGGGCCTCTCGCCCTGAGCGGGCCCGCGCCCGTCGCCGGGAGGGGTCACCGGCTGACCGCCCGCTGGTACAGGCGCGTGGCCAGCGGCACGAACACCACCAGGATCAGCGCCGACCAGGACAGCGACACCGCCACCGCGTGCTGGAGCGGCCAGACCCCGCACCGGGCGGTCGGCCGCGCCGGTCAGGTCGAAGCGCTCCAGCAGCTCCCGGGCGCGCTGCCTGCTGCGCCCGCCGCCCAGGTGGTAGAGGCGGCCGGCCATCTCCAGGTTCTCGGCGCCGGTCATGTGGTCGTCGACCGCGCGTACTGGCCGGACGCGCCGATGCGCGAGCGCAGCCGGTCGGCCTGCGTGGCGACGTCCAGGCCGGCGACGGTGGCGTGTCCGGCGTCCGGTCTCACCAGGGTGGTCAGGATCCGTACGGTCGTGGTCTTTCCTGCGCCGTCGGGGCCGAGCAGGCCGAGCACCGTGCCCTCCGGGACGGACAGGTCCATTTCGTCGAGGGCGACGACGTCGCCGTACTTCTTGACCAGGCCCTCGGCGTGAATGGCGGGGGGCATCGCGGTAACCATGATTTGTGGGCATGACGGGATGGCGGACGGTCGCCCGCCCGCTTCGATCAGCGGGTACTAGATGTCCAGGTCCTCGACTGCGGGCCGCTCGGCCAGGTCGGCGATCAGGTCGTAGAACTCGTCAGGGATCTTGCCGCGCAGCTCCTCGACCGTGTCGAAGACGTCCAGCGTGGCCGCGCCCTGCACGAAGCCCCATCTCGTCTCGCCCAGGCCGAGGTAGCCGCGCCAGGTGCTCACCCAGTCGTCGGACTCCGAGCCGCTCACCCAGTCGGGCGAGCGGTCGACGTGCAGCACGAACTTGCCCTTGCGCGAGCGGTACACCCGGAACATCTCCACCCGCCCGCTGCGGCTGGTGCGGCCCCACTCGCCGAGCAGCACGCCGGAGAAGCGCTGCTTGCGCCCGGCGCCCTGGCCGACCTGCACGATGATCTCTTCGTAGCCCTCCTGGCGGCCCTCCTCCATCTCGACGTAGCGTCGCAGTGCCACGCTGATGGCGGTCGACAGCTTGCCGCCGGCGAGCTCCTGCGCCCGCTGGAAGATCGGCAGATCCTCGTCCGAGACGTAGATCGTTTTGTTCGGCATCGTCTCACCCTCATCCCGTATACGTATGAGTCTACGTATACGGGAAGCGGATGGCAACGGGGCTCTCAGTCGCGGTCGTCGACGGTCCCGTAGGAGGAGGCCCTGAAGAGGAAGGAGGCCCAGGACCGGTAGGGCCGCCACGCCTCGGCCAGCTTCCGGTACGCGCTCGGCGGCGCGTCCTCCGGCAGGCCGTACGCCTCGCGCAGGATCGCGAACAGGCGCGGCTCGTCGCCGGGGAACGCGTCCGGCGCGCCCGCGCCGCGGATCAGGATCAGCCCCGCGGAGAACGGCCCCACGCCGGGCAGCGCGCGCAGTTCGGCCAGGGCATCCTGCGGGTCGAGCGCGCGCAGGTGCTCGGTGGTGAGCACGCCGTCGAGCGCCGCCCGCGCCAGGCCGCGCAGCCACTCCTCCTTCTGCGCCGGCAGCCCGAGGCCCCCGGCCTCCAGCAGCGACACGGGCGGGGGGAAGGCCGATTGCTCCTGCCCGTCCACGGTGACCTTCGCGCCGTACCGGTCCGCGATGCGCTGCTTGATCCGCGAGGCGATGAGCATCGACGAACGCTGCACGATCACCGCCCAGCACGCGGCCTCCCACGGGCTCCAGAAGCACACCGGCCGCAGGCCGGGGCTGCGCCGCTGCAGGTCGCCGAGCACCGGGTCGGCCTCGCCGAGCTTGGCGAAGCCGGCGCCGTCGACGTCGAGGGACAGGATCCGCGCCAGCTCGCCCCGGATCCCCGGCCCGGCGGGCCGCGTCGTGGCCACGGCGACACCGCCCGGTGCGCCCGTCACGGTGACGCCGATCGGCAGCCAGTCGGATTCCGCGCTGTAGGCGAAGCGCATCGCCCGCCCGTCGGAGGGCAGCGCGCTGGTGGCCGGCCAGTCCTCGATGAAGCGCAGCGAGGCGTCGAAGTCGAACGGGCCCTCGGCGGCGAGCGTGAATCCGTGCGTGGTCATGCGCGAATGGTAGGCGCCGGCAAGAACGGTCACGCACCGGAGCGGCCGCATGACAGGCGTCCGCGCCGAGCGGCCGTCGGGCTGAGCGGGCCGGCCGTCGGGCTGAGCGGGACGGCCGGCCGCGGTGCTCAGCCGATCGGGCGGGGGAGGCGGATCGTCAGGATGCGGCTGGGGATGCCGGTGTCCACCAGGCGGCCGTTCGCGTCGAAGGTGCCGACGCCGAAGTCGTTGTCGTTGGCGATGGCGATGGTCCTCGGGTCGAGCACCGCGACACCCTCGATCTTGCCGGGCAGCCCGTCGATCGCCGCCAGGTCCACGGTCAGCGACTTGGCCGCCACGGTGACGTCCGCGGGAAGGGACGCCTCCAGCGACGGCGTGGTCGCCGGGTCGTCGTGGCGGCCGCCGAGGAGGTCGGTCGCCTTGCGGAGGTCCACGGTGTAGAGGCGGGCCACGGCGTCGGTGCGCTCCTGGAGCAGCAGGCGGCCGGGCCTCAGCACGCTGAGCGCGGAGATCTTCATGTCACCCTGCTCGGCGGCCGGTTCGAAGGTGGCGACGTCCTCCATCTTGTAGGCCCACTCGCCGGTGGGCCGCCCGGTCCGCAGGTCCACCCGCAGGATGCGGGCGATGCTGGAGGCCTTGCCGGTCTTCTTGTCGGGGTTGGCCAGCGGGCTCTGCACGGCCAGGTAGAGGGCGCGCTCGGAGGGCGAGACGCCGAGCGCCTCGATGCCGCGGTTCTGCTGGCGGCCGGCGAAGATGGCGGGCAGCGTCTCGCGTACGGGGTAGCCGGCCCCGGTCAGGCCGAGCCCCTTGGGCACGTACCGGGTCAGGATCCGCCCGTCGCCGGCCACGTGCAGCAGCGAGGGGGAGTACTCGTCCACCAGCCAGAAGCCGCCGCGCCCGTCCGTGACGATGTCCTCGGTGTCCAGCCCGTTCGGGTCGTAGGGGAGCGTGGTCAGGCCGTCCCAGGTGTAGGGGGCCTCGTCGTGGCCGGACTGGTTGGACAGGCCGGTGATCGGCGTGCCGTCGGACTTCTTCAGCGGGATGCCGCGCACGATGCGCGCCGTGCCGTGCCGGACGGCCACGCGCACGATCGCGGGCGCGAACTCCGGCACCGGGAACGTGCGCCGCTTCTCGCCGTTGACCTTCGGCTCGCCGTTCGGGCCGCGGTCGGTCACCATCCAGTACTCGCCGTCGCGCCCGGCGGGGTACAGGCCGCTGCCGACGCCGCCCAGCTTGACCCCTCGGGAGCGAGGTTCGATGTCCAGCCGCCGAAGCGCACATGAACGCGCGTTGACGTCACCGCACGGGCATCTCAGGCGCCGCCGCGTGACGGCGCCTGAGCACGAGGTGAGTCAGACCCGGAGCAGGGAGGCGCAGGCGGCCGCCGCCGCGTCGGCGTCACCGATCACGACGGCTCGGGCGAGAGTCGTCAGGCGTTCGGCCGAGACCCGGGCGTCGTCCAGCGGCGCGGCCTCCGAGAGCAGGTCGTCGAGATCGGCCAGCAGGCTGGCCCCCGCGAGCCTGCGCACGCAGGGCCAGGTGTCGGAGAAGCGCACCGGCCGGCCGTCGGCGTCGAGCAGGGCGAGCCGGAGGCTGCGGTCGGGATGCGCCGCCGCGCTGCGCGCCAGCCCCGCCATGATCGCCTCGCGCGCCCGCGCGAGCTCCATCGGGTCGCGCTCGGCCAGCGATAACGCCGGGTCCACCCGCGACTCCTGCAGCGTCGGCGCGAGCACCACGGCGCCGTTGCCGTGCTGGACCTCGACCATGCCCTGGACCTCGAGCGCCACCAGGGCGCGGCTCAGGGTCGCCCGGCTGACGCCGAGCTCGGCGGCCAGACGACGCTCGGGCGGCAGGCGGTCGCCGGGGGAGAGCCCCTGGGCCTCGATGAAGCGCGCGATGTGGTCGGCCAGCTGCACGTAGAGGCGGGGACGCTCCATCCGCTCGGGAACCGCGGAGGTCTGCGGGCGCTTCTTGGTCACGGGGGACAGTCTATTGACATCCGGCGCAGTGGCGCAGAGGCTAGGCCAATCCGGAAATACGCACGTAACCGGAGAGTCACCTGACCCGAGGAGTCGCCGATGTCAGCGGAAGTCGTTGCGTTGGTTGTATTGGTGTTGGTGTTCCTGATAGCCACCGTCCGGTCCATCAACATGGGGGCGCTGGCGCTCGTGGCGGCGTTCGTCGTGGGCACCGCGGTGTTCGGCGTGGAGGTGTCGGACGTCCTCGGCGGCTTCCCGGCCAACCTGTTCGTCATCCTGGTCGGCGTCACGTACCTGTTCGCGCTGGCCAGGAACAACGGCACCGTGGACTGGATCGTGCACCGGGCCGTGGTGGCGGTACGCGGACGTGTCGCGCTGATGCCGTGGGTGATGTTCGTGGTGTGCGCCGCGATCACGGCGATCGGCGCCGCCAGCCCGGCCGCGGTGGCCATCGTGGCCCCGGTGGCCATGGGCTTCGCCGCCCGCTACCGGATCAACCCGGTCATGATGGGCCTGATGGTGGTGCAGGGCGCCACCGGCGGAAGCTTCTCGCCGATCGGCATCTTCGGCGCGATCACCAACGGCGTCGTGGACAAGAGCCACCTTCCGGGCAACCCGGCCGTGCTGTTCTTCAGCGCGATGGGCGCCTGCGCGCTGATCAGCCTGGTCGGCTTCCTCACCCTGGGCGGCACGAAGCTGCTGCAGCGCGACCGCGAGACGCCGAAGCAGCAGGTCGCGACCCTCGCGCGCGCAGGCGCCTCCGGATCCGCGGGCGACTCCGCCGCTGACCCCGACCCCGCCGACGACGCCCTGCCCCGCCTCGACGCTCAGCGCTCCCTCACGCTGGTCGGCCTGCTCGTGCTCGCCGTGGGCGCGCTCGTCTTCGACCTCGACATCGGCTTCCTCGCCCTGGCGGTGGCGGTCGCGCTCACGCTGATCTTCCCCTCCGCGGCCCGCGGCACCGTCGACAAGATCAGCTGGGGTACGGTGCTCCTCGTCGGCGGCATCGTCACCTATGTCTCCCTGCTGGAGGACCAGGGCACGGTGAAGTGGCTCGGCGACGGGGTCGCCCACGTCGGCGCCCCGCTCGTGGCCGCGTTCCTGATCTGCCTCATCGGCGCCGTGGTCTCCGCCTTCGCCTCGACGACCGGCATCCTCGGGGCGCTCATCCCGCTCGCCGTGCCGTTCCTGCAGACCGGTCAGGTCGGCGCCGTCGGCCTGGTCACGGCGCTGGCGATCTCCTCCTCGGTGGTCGACTGCAGCCCGTTCTCGACCAACGGGGCCCTGGTCGTGGCGAACGCGGACGTGTCCGAACGCGACAACGTCTTCAAGCGCCTGATGACCTGGGGCATGACCATCATGGTGGTCGCGCCGGTGCTGTGCTGGGTGATCCTCGTCGTGCCGGGGAGCCTGTCATGAGCGGCCCGCTCGCCGGTTACGTCGTCGTCGACCTGACCAGGGCGCTGGCCGGGCCGCACGCCGCGATGATGCTCGGCGACCTGGGCGCGCGGGTGATCAAGGTGGAGCAGCCCGGGAGCGGCGACGACACCCGGGGCTGGGGCCCGCCGTTCGCCGGCTCCGAGTCCACGTACTTCCTGTCGTGCAACCGCAACAAGCAGTCGATCGCCCTGGACCTGAAGGACGAGGACGGCCGGGCCACCCTCGAGGCCCTGATCCGCAATGCGGACGTGCTGCTGGAGAACTTCCGCGCCGGCGTGCTCGACCGGCTCGGCTTCACCACCGCCCGCCTGCTCGAACTCAACCTGCGGCTGGTCGTGCTGTCCATCACCGGGTTCGGCCACGACGGGCCGGAGGCCGGGCGGGCCGGCTACGACCAGATCGCGCAGGGCGAGGCCGGGCTGATGTCGCTCACCGGGTCCGGACCCGACGACCCGCAACGGGTCGGCGTGCCGATCGGAGACCTGCTGGCCGGCATGTACGGCGCGTACGGCGTGGTCTCAGCGCTGCTCGAACGCGAGCGGACCGGCCGTGGCCAGGTCGTGCGCACCTCGCTGCTGGCCGGGATCGTCGGCGTGCACGCCTTCCAGGGCACCCGCTGGACCGTGGCCGGCGAGGTCGGGCGCGCCCAGGGCAACCACCACCCGTCCATCGCTCCGTACGGGCTGTTCCGGTGCGGGGACGGCCACGTGCAGATCGCGGTGGGCAGCGAGGGACTGTGGCAGCGCTTCTGCGCCGAGTTCGGCCTGGACCCGCGGGAGCCCGGCCTGGCGACGAACGCGGAGCGGGTGGCCGCGGGCCGGCGGCTGGTCGAGCTGGTCGAGGCCGCCTTCGCCCCCTTCGGCGCGGACGAGCTGCTGCGCCGGCTGGCCGCCGCGGGCGTGCCCGCCGGCCGGGTGCGCAGCCTGGACGAGGTGTACGACTGGCCGCAGACCAGGTCGCAGGGCCTGCTCATCGACGTCGAGCACGCGGGCATCGGCGGGATCACGCTGCCCGGCCCGCCGCTGCGGTTCTTCGACCCGGCCGGGCCGGACGGCGAGGTCGAGATCACCAGGACCGACCACGCCGCGCCTCCCGTGCTGAACGCCGACGAGGAGGAGATCCGCTCGTGGCTGTCCGGATGACCGCGCTCGAACTCGTCGAGCTCGCGCTCGACGACGGCTCCTTCCGCAGCTGGGACCGGCCGCTCGGGCCGGTGGAGGACGCCGACGTGACCGCCGCCAGGCAGCGTACGGGCCTGGACGAGGCGGTGATCACGGGGGAGGGGCTGCTCCATGGCCGCCGGGTGGCCGTCGTCGCCTGCGAGTTCGGCTTTCTCGCCGGATCCATCGGGGTCGCCGCCGCCGAACGCCTGGTGACCGCCGTGGAGCGGGCGACCGCCGAGCGGCTGCCGCTGCTCGCCGCGCCCGCCTCGGGCGGTACGAGGATGCAGGAGGGCACGGTGGCGTTCCTGCAGATGGTGAAGATCTCGGCCGCGGTCACGCAGCACAAGGCCGCGGGCCTGCCGTACCTGGTCTACCTGCGCGACCCCACCCTCGGCGGCGTGCTCGCCTCGTGGGGCTCGCTCGGCCACGTCACGGCCGCCGAACCCGGCGCGATGATCGGCTTCCTCGGCCCGCGCGTCTACCGGTCCCTGTACGGCGAGCCGTTCCCGGAGGGCGTCCAGGTCGCCGAGAACCTGTACCGGCACGGCCTGGTCGACGCCGTGCTGCCGCCGCAGGCGCTGGCCGGGATCGCCGACCGCGCGCTGCGCATCCTGCTGGCTCCACCGGCGCCGCCGGCAGGACACGCGGCGCCGTCGGTGGAGCCGCTGCCGGACGTGCCCGCGTGGGAGTCGATCACCCGCTCCAGGCGCGCCGACCGGCCCGGCGTCCGGCAGCTGCTCCGCTACGCCGCCTCGGACGTCCTGCCGCTGAACGGGACCGGCGAGGGAGAGCAGGACCCGGGGCTGTACCTGGCGCTGGCCCGCTTCGGCGGCGTCTCGTGCGTGCTGCTCGGCCAGGACCGGCGCACCCAGACCGACGTGGGGCCGATGGGCCCGGCGGCCCTGCGCGCGGCCCGGCGCGGCTTCCGCCTGGCGCACGAGCTGAACCTGCCGCTCGTCACCGTCATCGACACCCCCGGCGCGGCGCTCAGCCCCGAGGCGGAGGAGGGCGGGCTGGCCGGGGAGATCGCCCGATGCCTGTCCGAGCTTGTCACCCTTGAGGCGCCGACGCTGTCGATCCTGCTCGGCCAGGGCTGCGGCGGCGGCGCGCTCGCGCTGATCCCGTGCGACCGGGTGCTCGTCGCCCAGCACGGCTGGCTGTCACCGCTGCCGCCCGAGGGCGCCAGCGCCATCGTGCACCGCGACGTCGAGCACGCCCCGGAGCTGGCGGCCGCGCAGGGGGTGCGCTCCGCCGACCTGGTCGCCGACGGCATCGCCGACCGGGTCGTCCCCGAGCGCCCGGACGCGGCCGACGAACCGGAGGCGTTCTGCCGCCGCGTCGGGCGCGAGCTGGAGCGGGAGCTCGCCGCGATGCTGCCGCGCCGCCGCCCCGACCTGCTCACCGAACGGCTCCGGCGCTACCGCGCCCTCGGCACCACCCGCGACCGGGCCCAGGCGGCTAGCTAGAAGCCCCGACCGCTCATTCGCGCGCCTCCAGGCAGCGCCCGTTCAGGCATCCCTGCGCAGGGCCCATTCGACGCCCGGACAGCGGTCCATGACGACGTCGAGGCCGGCGCTCAGGGCGCGTTCGGCGGCCGCCTCGTCGATGACGCCGAGCGGGAGCCAGATCGCCTTGGCCCCTGCCGCGATCGCCTCGTCCACCGACTCCCCCGCCAGCTCGGCGCGCCGGTACACCGCGACGACGTCCAGCGGGTCCGGCACCTCGGCCAGCGACGCGTACCCGGGCTCGCCCAGCACGGTCTCGGCGGCCGGATGGACGGGAATGACCCGTCTGCCGCGGGCCTGGAGCAGCCGGGCCTGGTCATAGGCCGTGCGCTCCGGGTTGTCGCTGAGACCCACGAAAGCCCAGTGCCGCGCCCCGTGAAGCAGGCGCTTGATGACGTCGCCGTCGGCGAAGCGGTTTCCCATGCTCGGCACCAACACGGCGCGCCCGCCGGAACTTCCCGCATTCATCTTCCGCTCAGCGGTTGCCGCGCTTTCAACGCCGTTGACCGCCGCATATGGTCCAGAGCGTTGAAGAGCGCTCTCGCGACCGGCCTTTCTGTCCGCGTGCTGGCGAAAGCCACGCCCGTTCCACAGAGGTAGAGCATGAGATCTTCTCTCGTTTTCGTCGCGCTGGCCCTCGCCGCCGCGCTGGTCGGCGGCGCGGGTAGCGCCCAGGCGGTCGCCGACCCGCTGCTGTCGCAGGGCAAGCCCGTCACCGCGTCGTCCGCCGAGAACGCCTCCACGCCCGCCTCGGCGGCCGTGGACGGCAACGCCGCCACCCGCTGGTCGAGCGCCTTCGGCGACCCGCAGTGGCTGCGGGTCGACCTCGGCGGCGCCGCCGCCATCAGCCAGGTGGTGCTCAGCTGGGAGTCCGCGTACGGCAGGGCGTTCCAGATCCAGACCTCCGCCGACGGCCTGACCTGGACCACCGTCTACGCGACCGCCACCGGCACCGGCGGGACGCAGACCCTCGCCGTGACCGGGAACGGGCGGTACGTACGGGTGTACGGCACCGCCCGCGGCACGGCCTACGGCTACTCGCTGTTCGAGTTCCAGGTCTACGGCACGATGGGCGGCACCACGCCACCTCCAGGGGGCACCATCCCCGACCCGACCACCCAGTCGCTGGAGGCGACCACCGGCCCGCTGGCCACCGCGACCTACACCGTCCCCAACCCCAGCGGCTACAAGGCGGGCACGATCACGTACCCGACGGCCGGCGGCTCGTACCCGGGCATCGTGCTCATGCCGGGCTACCAGGGCACCCAGCAGAACCTGAGCTGGCTCGGCCCGCGCCTGGCGTCCTGGGGCTTCGTCGTCCTCAACGTCGACACCAACACGCTGTCCGACAGCCCCGACCAGCGGGGCACCCAGATCAGGGCGGCCGGCACCCAGCTGCTCAACCTCGGCAACGCCACCGGCAACCCCATCTCGGGCAAGCTGAACGGCGTGCTCGGCGCGGCGGGCCACTCCATGGGCGGCGGCGGCACGATGGTGGCGCTGCGCGACGACACCCGGTTCAGGGCGGGCGTGCCGCTGGCGCCCTACCACCAGAGCGGGAGCTTCGCCGGCGTCGCCAAGCCGACCTTCTTCCTGACCTGCGCGAGCGACGTCGCCGCGCCCGGCGGCACGTACGCCAGGCCCTGGTACAACAGCATGACGCAGGCCGAGAAGCTGTACATCGAGGTCCCCGGCGACCACCTCTGCCCGATGACCGGCTACGGCAACAAGGCCAAGCAGGGCAAGTGGATCGTGTCGTTCTTCAGCCGCTGGCTGCGCGACGACGCCCGCTTCACCCCGTTCCTGTGCGGCAGCGTGCGTGACGCCGACCGGAACAACACCTCGCTGGTGACCCAGTGGACGGACACCTGCCCGTTCTGAACGACGAGACCCGGGCACGGCTCCCGAGAGGGGGCCGTGCCCGGCCCGGGCTAATTGAGCGCCGAGTGGCGCCGGCTGTAGGCGAAGTAGATGACCAGCCCGATCAGGAACCAGACGGCGAAGCGCAGCCACGTCACCGGATTCAGGAACGTGATCAGCCAGATCGAGAAGAGCGCCCCGACGCCCGGCACCACCGGCATCCCCGGCAGGCGGAACTGGCGCGGCAGGTCGGGCTGCCGGTAGCGGAGCACGATCACCGCCACGCACACGACCACGAACGCCAGCAGGATCCCGATGTTCGTCAGCTCGGCCGCCTCCCGGATGGGCAGGAACCCGGCGATCAGCGCCGACGCGACGCCCACGATCCAGGTGACCCGCGTGGGCACCCGGCGCACCGGGTGCAGCTTGGCGAACCAGTGCGGCAGCAGCCCGTCCCGGCTCATCGAGAACCAGACCCGGGTGACGCCGAGCATGAACGTGAACATGACCGTGAGGATGCCCACCACGGCCCCCGCCGCGATCAGGGACGCGAGCCCGGGCAGCCCGACGGAGGCGAACGCCGAGGAGAAGCCGCTCTCGGGATCGATCTCCCGGTAGTTCTGCATGCCGGTGAGCACGAGCGTGGCCAGCACGTACAGGACCATGGAGATGGCCAGCGAGTAGATGATCGCCTTCGGCATGTGCCGCTGCGCGTCCCGTGACTCCTCGGCCGCGGTGCTCATCGCGTCGTAGCCGAACACCGCGAAGAACACGGTGGCGGCGCCGGTGATCGCCCCGCTGACCCCGAACGGGAAGAACGGCGTGTAGTTGTACGGGTTGATGTAGAAGAAGCCGACCACGATCACCAGCAGCACGACGGCGACCTTGATGCCCACCACGGACGTCTCGAACCTGGCCGCGGCGCGGATCCCGAGATTCAGCAGGAAGGCGATGAACAGGCACAGGATCGCCGCGAACAGGTCCACCACGTGCCCCGCGCCGGTGCCGGGCGCGCCGAGCATCCACGCGGGCAGCGTGAAGCCGAGCTGCTCCACGAGGAAGCCGAAGTAGCCGGAGATGCCGATGGCCACCACCGCGACGATGGCGGTGTACTCCAGCAGCAGGTCCCAGCCGATGCACCAGCCGACGATCTCCCCGAGGACCGCGTACCCGTAGGTGTAGGCGGACCCGGCCTTCGGGATCAGGCCGGCGAACTCGGCGTACGAGAACGCGGCGGCGGCGCTGGCGATGCCCGCGATGAGGAACGAGACGAGCACGGCCGGCCCCGCGGTCTGGTTGGCGACCGCGCCGGCCAGGGCGAAGATGCCCGCGCCGATGATGCCGCCCACGCCGATGGCGGTGAGCTGCCACAACCCGAGCGACCTGGCCAGCTCGCCCTCGTGCTCGGTGGCGATGAGCTCCACCGGTTTGCGTCTGAAGACGCCTCCTGAAGTTGTCATGACGCCCCCGATGCGACTATGTGCGTCCGTCCTGCCCGCCAGGGCCGTCCCTATGCGAAGGGGCCCTGGCGGGCGGGGTCACGGGCGCCACGTGCCGCCCGTTCGCGAGGTGCTGCTGCAGCTCGACGTGCCGGAACTGGTAGTACGGCCCTTCCGTGCGCAGCAGGCCCAGCCGGTGGGCGTCGTCCAGGAAGTCCATCGCGCGCAGCGGCAGGCTTCCCCGGGTGGCCAGGCGGGGGATCGTCAGCTTGTAGGCCAGCCAGGCGTGGTGGCGGCCCAGGACGAGCCCGAACAGCAGCCCCAGCACCAGGCCGACCAGGATCGACATGTCCGGGGGGATCCCCGAATACAGCAGGACGCCCGCGGTGGCGAGCCCGACCACGAGCCCGCCGATGATCCGGATGGCGGTCAGGGTCCTGTCGGCCTGCCAGGTCGAGCGCGGGGATCTGGCCGTCAGGTCGGCGGTGGGGCTCTCGACCCAGCGGATCAGGCTGAGCAGGGCGACGAACCCGACGAAGGACAGCAGCCCGATCTGCACCGAGGATCTCAGGGCGAAGACCGGCTTCCCGCTCGCGTAGGCCATGAGCCAGCCGACGATGGCCCCCAGGGCTCCGACGATCAGCCCGTCCCGGAGGGCGGGAAGGAGCTCGGCGAGCCTGCCGCGCAGGTGGAAGTCGGCGTGGCCCGGCGACTCGGTGAACCAGGAGCCGATCAGGGTCTCGGCCACGAGCGCGGAGAACAGGCCGGCCATCGCGCTGAAGAAGAGCGACTTCGTCAGCAGGCCGAAGGCCAGCCCGACCACGACCCCGATCACGGCGGCGGCCCCGAACCGGACCGTGCGGCTGGAGGTGTAGCGGGCCAGGTGCCACCAGGCGACGTCGCGCGGGTCCTCCTCGTTGCGTTCGAGCTGGCGGGACAGGTACGTGAGCCAGCGGTCGACCTGCTCCGGCGTCCAGGCGTGCTGGGGCCGGAAGGGCTGCGGCGGGCCTTCGGCGGGCGTACGCGTGCTCACCAGAGCGGGGATGAGCTGGTCGCACAGATGGTCGTGCAACGTCGCCGCGCTGCCGCGCCCGAGCGCCAGCAGCGGCGTCGGATCCACCCGCGGCGCGATGTAGGTGGCGCGGACCAGCCAGAGCCCCAGAGACGTCGAGGTGACCTCGGACAGTGCGGGGACGGTGCCCTTGCGCAGCTCCTCCAGGACCTGGGGCCACACGGAGTGGGGCACCGGCGGCAGGCACGCCTCCAGGTACTCGGCCGACGCGGCGGGGGACATGGGCTGTGGCTCGATGACCGCCGCCGCCGTGAGGGCGTCGCCGATCTCCTCGACGGACTCGGCGAACTGATCGGTACGGCAGGTGAGGATGAGCTGGTCGGTCTCGTACATCGACCGGTTCAGCGCGGTCAGCATGTCCGCGCGGGCGGTGTCGGGCAGCTCGTCCAGGCCGTCGATGACGGGCAGCACCTCGCCCCGGGCCACGAGCGTCTCCGGCATGTCCGTGCCGAGGCCCTCCGCGCGCAGCGCCGGATAGTCCAGCGCCAGGCTCGCGGCCAGCCAGTCCTGCAGCCGCCCATATAGGCGGTCGTCCCAGCGCGCGGCCGACAGCAGCACCGGGACGGGCTCCTCCGGCTCCCGCGTGCGCAGCAGTTCGAGGACGAGCTGCACGGCCAGGGTCGTCTTCCCGGTGCCGGGGCCGCCCAGGATGACCAGCCGGCGGCAGCGCAGGGCGCGGAAGTTACGTGCCATGTCCGCGATGTGCACGTCCAGGCCGGGGAAGGCCACGGTGCCCTTGGCGATGATCTCGGGACGGTCGGCGAGCTCGCGGCGCTCGGTCGAGTGCCAGGGCAGCGGCATGGGCTCGGGATCGCACAGAGAGCGCAGGACCGTCTCGTCACGCCACTGCTGGGTGACCAGCCCGGAGAGGACGTCCTTCGCGGTGGCGACGTCGGCCGAGGTGGGGGCGGCGGTGGCCGCGCCGCGCTTGCGCCACCAGGACAGGAACTGCACCAGGCCGTTGCCCAGCCCTATCGCGCCCGTCACCGCCGCGATGATCTGCGCGGATCCGGCCGTGATCCCCCAGTCCTTCGGCAATCGGGTGGCCACGGTCAGGATCATGGTGGCCAGGGCCAGGAGCAGAACGCCGAGCACCACCGACATCTTGGCCTGGCGATTCTGCCAATATCGTGCGCCCATAAATCCAGTATGTGCGGATAAAGAGGCTGGTAATTCTCCACGTAAGGTCGATAAAGCGGAAAAACCATTCACCTCATTGATGGGGGCCGCCAATCCTGTGGCATCGATTCGGAAACCCGTCCGGCCGCGACGGCCAGCCCCCTGCGGCCGGGCAGGACGAGATTGCCGTCGGTGACCAGCATGAACCGCTCCAGATCCGGCACGATCACGTGCACGGCGGTGATCCCGCAGGGGAGGACGCGCACCATGCGGTGGTAGGCCGGGTGGCCCCGCGCGGCCAGCGTCGCGGCCACCTTCCGCAGCTGGGCGCCGGGAGTCCCGGCCGCCGCGGCGGCCTGCGGAAAGGGGACCACCTGCGCCTCTCGCAGGGCGTCGGTGAGGTCGAAGCGCCCGCACGCGTGCAGCGCGGGGTGCGCCGCCAGCCCGGCCAGATCGCCGCGTACGGCTCCGGAGTGCGGCAGGCCCTCGCCGAGCGTGGTCTGGACGAGCTCCGTGAGCGCCCGCCAGGCGGCGTACGCCGGGTCCAGCGAGGTGCCGCCGCCGCGCCGGTGCGGACGGCGGCCGTCCGGAGCCGTGTACGCCAGCATCGTCGGCACGCCTAGGTCGCTGGTGATGTCCAGCAGGTGCACCGGTGACCCGGTCAGCTCCTCCGCCGTCGCGTACGCCCGCGCGAGGCCGTGCGGAAGCGTCCCCGGGTCGATCAGCCTGAGCCGGAAGCCGTCCCCGCCCAGGAAGGCGCGTACGAGGAGCAGCGACAGGGCGTCCCGCTCCACGGCCTCGTTGAGGGCGTGCAGCAGCGCCTCGGCGGCGGTGATGCCGACGGCCGAGCCGCTGTTGCAGCTGTAGCGCATCAGGTCGGCGTAGTCGCAGTCGTCCCCGGCCAGCTCGCGCAGCGGCGCGGCGCCGGTCTCGGCGTACCAGGGGGCCGACAGGAACAGCGGCACCAGCGCGTCGGCGCGCCTGTGGGGGAGGGGTGGCCCGTCGAGGAGGCGATAGCGCAGGCAGGCCATCCGCCGGCCGGGCGTCCCGGTCAGCAGCAGCGCGCAGGCGTCCCCGCGCAGCGGCCCCGTCGCGCCCGCCGCCCTCGCCTCGGG
>NZ_JBSFTC010000066.1:0-44332 GCF_053590415.1 Nonomuraea sp. NPDC003201 | reverse complement strand
GGCGCCGGGGCCGACGGCGTCGAGCTGCTTGAGAACGTGGTGTCGCCGCGTTGTTGTGGCCCGCGGCCATCACCACGATCGGCCATCGGATCGTCACCGAATCGCTCAGACCGGTGAACGCCATCCGGATGGAGCTCGACAAGATCACGGAGACCCGTCCCGACCGGCGGGTGCCTCTTCCGGGAAGCCAGGACGAGATCCACGAGCCGGCCGACAGCGTCAACCGGACTCTGGCGCGGCTGGAGGCCGCGATGAAACTGCAGCGGCATTTCACCTCGGATCACCTCGGACGCCTCCCACGAGCTGCGTACCCCCATCGCCGCGATACGGGCCGAGGTCGAGGACGCCCTGCACGCGCCCGAGGAGACCAGCGTGCCGACGCTGGGCAACACCGTTCTGAGGAGCGTGGACCGGCTCGAGGCGATCGTGGGCGACCTGCTGACCATCGCGCGGCTGGAGGCGGGCAAGGAGGTGGAACGCGAGCCGATCGACCTGGCCGAATTCGTGACCTCGGAGTGCGAGAGGCGCCCGAAGCAGGACAAGCGGTTCGAGTTCTCGCTCGAGCGCGGTGTGGTGGTGACAGGTACGCCGGCGGCACCGGACTGGGCCTGCCGATCGCCCGGCAGATCGCCGAGGCGCACGCCGGCACCCTCCGGATCGAGGACAGCCCCCACGGCACCCGGTTCATCCTCCGCCTGCCGCTCAGCTAGGCGTGGCCTGGTGGAGGGTGGTCCAGAAGTCGTGGATGGCCGGGCGGAATCCGGGGTGGACCTGCACACCGCCGGCCTGGCACGTGACTCAATGTTCGAGCGGCACACGCCTCCACGCCGCATCGCGCAGCAGGCGCAGCCCGTTGAGGCCGACGATGACGGTGGAGCCCTCGTGCCCGGCCACCCCCAGCGGCAGCGGCAGCTCACCGAACAGATCCCAGACCACCAGCACGGCGATGAACGTGCCGGCGATGACAAGGTTGGCGACCACCAGGCGGCGGGCCCGGCGGGCCAGCGCGAGGACCGCCGGGACGGTGGACAGGTCGTCGCGGGTGATGACGGCGTCGGCGGCTTGCAGGGTGAGGGCGGCCCCGGAGCCGCCCATCGCGATGCCGGCGTGCGCGCCGGCCAGAGCGGGGGCGTCGTTGACGCCGTCGCCGACCAAGGCCGGCCGGGCGCCTTGCCGCCGCAGCTCGTGAACGGCCTCGACCTTGTCCTGCGGCAGCAGCCCGGCCCGTACGTCGGTGATGCCGGCCTGTTCGGCCACGCGGGCCGCAGCGCGGGGGTTGTCGCCGGTCAGCAGGACGGGGGCCGTCCCGGTCAGGCCGGTCAGCTGCGCCACCGCCTGTGCCGCGCCGGCACGCATGCGGTCGGCAAGACCGAGCACCGCGACGGGACGACCGTCCAGGAGCAGCAGCACGGCGCTGTGCCCGTCCTCCTCGACCTCGGCCACGACCTGGCGGGCCTGCTCGGCATCGCCGGACATGGCGCCGCCCGCGGTCTGGTCCAGCAGGTGAGCGGGGCTGCCGATCTCGACCAGGCGTCCATCGACCCGGGCGCGGACGCCGCGCCCGGGCAGGGCGGAGAAGTCGGCCGCCGCGGGCAGCGGCAGGCGCTGGTGGTGGGCGGCGGAGACGATGGCGCGGCCGAGCGGATGTTCCGAGCCCTGCTCGGCCGCGGCCGCCAGCGCGAGCAGCCGATCGGCCCGCACCCCGCCCTCCGATCCACTTCTCGCGGTGGCCGCCGTGCCGGGCAGGACACGCAGGCAGGTCAGGTACGGCCGGCCCTCGGTCAGGGTTCCGGTCTTGTCGAAGGCGACCAGATCGACGTCGGCCAGGTGTTCCATCACCACCGCGGACTTGACCAGCACGCCGTTGCGGCCGGCGGTGGCGATCGCGGCCAGCAGCGGCGGCATGGTGGCCAGCACCACCGCGCACGGCGAGGCCACGATCATGAACGTCATCGCCCGCAGCAGACTGTCCTGCACCGAGGCGCCCCACAGCAGGGGCAGCGTGAACAGAGCGAGCGTGGCGGCGACCATGACGATCGAGTAGCGCTGCTCGACCTTCTCGATGAACAGCTGGGTGCGGGCCTTCGTGGCGCCGGCCTGCTCGACCATGGCCACGATCCGGGCGATCACCGTCTCGCCGGCGGGCCGGGTGACCTGGACGCGCAGCGCGCCGGTGCCGTTCATCGTCCCGGCGAACACCTCATCGCCGCTCTGCTTGTCGGCCGGGAGGCTCTCGCCGGTGATGGAGGCCTGATCGACGTCGCTGACCCCGGCCACCACGCGCCCGTCGGCGCCGATGCGCTCGCCCGGCCGTACCACGATGACGTCGTCCACCCGCAGGTCGGCGGCCGCCACGACCTCCTCGTCACCGTCGGCGTCGACGCGGGTGGCCTGATCGGGGGCCAGGTCCAGCAGGCCGCGCACCGAGTCCTCGGTGCGTTTGGTGGCCACCGCCTCCAGCGCGCCGGAGGTGGCGAAGATGACGATCAGCAGCGCGCCGTCGAAGACCTGACCGATCGCCGCGGCGCCGATCGCGGCGACGACCATGAGCAGATCGACGTCCAGGGTCTTCTCGCGCAAGGCTTTCAGCCCGGCCAGGCCCGGCTCCCAGCCCCCGGCGGCGTAGCAGGCCAGATACAGCGCCCACCACAGCCAGGCGGGCGCGCCGGCGAGCTGGGCCAGGCCGCCCGCGGCGAACAGCGCGGTGGCCGCCAGGGCCCAGCGCACCTCCGGCAGCGAACCCGCCCCCGAGTGCCACCAGCGCAGCGGTCTGGATGCGGGCGCCGGGCGTGCGGGGGCGTCGAACGTGGTCAGATCAGTGGTCACCGAAGCATCATATATGCGCATTTACGCAGATACGCATGCAGTGAGGTTCGGGGTAGGCTTGCCGTATGCACACCTCGCTGCCCGACTTCGACATGCCGAACGAGGAACAGGTGCATCTGGCCGCCGAGTCATTCCGCCTGTTGTCCGATCCCACCCGCATCAAGATCCTTTGGGCGCTGCTGCAGGGTGAGTCCAACGTCGCCTGCCTGGCCGAGCTCGCCGACGCCGCCCCCACCGCGGTCAGCCAGCACCTGGCCAAACTCCGGCTGGCCGGGCTCGTCAAGGGCCGCCGCGAGGGCACGTTCGTGTACTACAGCGCCGCCGACGAGCACGTCCGGCGCCTGCTGGCCGAAGGACTGTTCCACGCGGACCACCTCGACCGAGCCGGCCACGCCGAAGGGACCGGCCAGGCCGAGGCTCGGCTGGACGCGCCGCCGGGCGAACGAGCGGCCGCGCACGCACGCTGACCCGCCCAGAGGAACACCTGGACCCCCCGTCCCCGGCGAAGGAGCCTCGGCAGGTTGGCGGAAGTGACCGATGCCGCGGTGTGGAGAAGTCGGCCATCAGGGACTGTTTCTCCTGTTCACGCCGGGGGTCTTTCATGAGCAGGAGGTCGGACGTGAATTCGATGGGCTCCTCGGCCCCCGGATCGAAGGGCCCTTCACGACCGGCCCAGAACGCCCGGAAGTCCTGGCGCGACCACATCCACTGGGAGATGGTGGGCGCCCTGGCGGGCATCGGCGGGTTGATCGTCGCTCTTGCCGCGCTTCGGACGGGTGGAGAACCTGGAGCAGGGATCACGTCGGCGTCACCGACGCCGACGGTGACCGTGACCGAATCGGCGGCCCCGTCTTCCCGCTCTCGTTCCAGGACACCGAAGCCGACGGCCGAAGAGGACCCGTCGACCGAGCCGACCGGGTCGGCGTGCGTCATGACGCCGGGCGAGTGCCGGCTGGAGAAGATGCTCGGCTCGGCGGACTTGAGGAACTGCCGGCCTGCCGCTCGTCCTCCGGCCGGTGCGGTGGCCGCTCTCGACTGCACGGCCGTCCGGTCGGGTCCGGTTCACGATCCGATGATCGTGCTGTTCCGCAGCGACACCGACGCCGAGACGTGGGTCGAGTCGTATTGGTGGGCCCTGCACGACGGCCGGGGAGGCAACTGCGCCACCGGGGCCGAGTACAAAGGCACCTGGGTCAGGGGCAAGCTGCTCTGCACCCTCAACGGGCCGTACTACGCCATGTCCTGGACGTACAAAGGTCAGTCCGTGGCCATGACCGCCGAGGCTTGGACCCCACAGCCGCTGTACGCCTGGTGGCAGGGCCTTTCACCGCTGAGCGACTGAGCTTGGCCGGGCCGTGTAGGACGACGACTCGTTTGTGGTGAGCAGGAGTCGCTGTCGCAGTTCACCGAGTCGGGATCGTGCCTCGCCTGGGTGCGCGAGTTCGGGACGACGCACCTGAAGCCGCCCTGGTACGCCTCCCGCCAGATGGAGCCCTCGGTGCACGCGTGACGATCGGAGGCGCACCGCACCCACGCCACCTCAGCCGAGTTGTCCGGGTCGGCGGTGCTCGCCAGAGCGTTGACCACCGCTCCGGTGTGGGCGATCCGCAGGAAGGAGGACTTGCAGCCGAGGGAGATCGGCACCCGCTCGCCCAAGGCCTTCTCCTGCGCCCGCCGCGGGCGCTCGGCTTCCTTGTTGGCAAGGTGGCGCTGCCACACCGCGGCCGCCTCGACCGGCAGCGGCATCCCGGCCGGTACGGACCTGCTGCTGGCGCGTGAAGTGCCCATATTTCGGGCGCAGTTCGTGTTATCGACACCCATCGGTCCGATTGCTAGGTTCGTCGTGATCAACCAAATCAGCCGAACGACCGGCAGGGTGATGCACTTGCGCGAAAATTCCCACATCAGCGGAGCATCCGCCGTAAGTCGTCGCACGCTCCTTCGAACCGGTACAGGGATAGCAGCGGCCGCCGCCACCGGCGGCCTTTCCTTGTTCGCGGCTGAAGCGGCGTCCGCGACCGTCCCGACATCGCAGCGTTTCGTGTTCGAGGGGGCCGGCGGCGATCCCGTTGTGCGGGCCACGCTTCACCAGCCTTACTGGGCGATGCAGTCCTTCGCCTTCGACCACGTCCACGGGCACATCTACTTCGCGCAGAGCAAGGTCGGGAGCACGAACGGCGACCTCTGGATGACCAGGACCGACCTGAGCGGCAAGGTGCTGGGCGCCATGGCGCTGCACGGGTTCGACCACGGTTCGTCGATGGCGATCCAGCCGGACACGTCCGGATCTCCGTACGTGTGGCTCGCGGGCGACTGGAGGAGTTTGTCCCCCGGTACCGGCCCGAACAGCCACACGATCTGCCGCGTCAAGTACAGCGACGGGGGCGTGCTCGACTACGCCGACGGCGCGGGGGTCCGGAACTTCCCGGTCCGCCTCTCCGATTTCCTGGACTGTCCGCGACCGTCGATCGATCCCTACACCAACCGGCTGCTCGTCCGGTACATGGGGACGACGAGCCCGTGGCGCCTCGCGCTGTTCGACCTCCCCGCCGTCCTCGACAAGGGCATCAGCGACACCACTCCCGTCCTTGCCATGCGCGCTCTCCCGACCAACGCCCAACTCGGTCTCTCCGACTCCGACCTCTTCCAGGGCGTGACCTCGTACGGTCAGTACGCGTACCTCTCCTACGGCGGTCCGCCCGCGCAGCCCTCGGACCCGGCCAAGCCGTCCTACCTGGTCCGTCTCGACATGAACAAGACCGGGGGTTCGGTCGAGGAGGTGTACCGGACGAGAGCGGGCGAGTCGCTGCCCGGTCGCGAACCTCAGGGAATGGCGATCTGGCGCTCGTCGGACGGCCCGCGCCTCGCGTTCGGCTTCTCCAGCAAGATCAGTGGCAGTCCTGACCAGTTCCAGGCGACCGTCTTCTACAAGAGCCAGCTCACCGGGTAAGGCGTCCAGGGAGCCGGCGCATGTCCGTGGAGAAGCCAAGCGTCGCTACGCGCGCCAGACGGGGGAGTACGTGCTCGCCGACCCGGTACGCCTCCTCCAGGTGCGGCCACCCCGACAGGACGAACTCGTCCACGCCGGCGGCGGCATATTCCCGGAGCAGGGCAGCGACCTCGTCGTACGAGCCGACCAGCGCGGTGCCCGCCCCTTCGCGCACCAGTCCGATCCCGGCCCACAACCCCGGGTGGATCTCCAGGTCGCGGGTGTCGCCGGTGTGCAGATCCACCATGCGGCGCTGGCCGACGGAGTCGTAGCGGGCGAAGCGGTGCTGGGCGGCGGCGATGCGGGCCGGATCCATGCCCGTCAGCAGCCGGTCGGCCTCGGCCCAGGCGGCGCCGCCGGTGTCGCGGGCGATGACGTGCACGCGGAGGCCGTACCGGAGCTCGCGGCAGAGCGGCGTGGCCAGCGCGCGCAGGCGGGCGATGCGCTCGGCGATCGCGTGTGGCGGCTCGCCCCACATCAGCACCACGTCGGCATGCCGGGCGGCGACCTGCTCAGCCGCCGGGGACGCGCCGCCGAAGTACAGCTCGGGCGCCGGGTCGAGGGGCTCGGCCAGCCCACCGCCCTCGACGCGGTAGTGCTCGCCGTGGTGGTCGAAGGGCACGCCCTCCCAGGAACGGCGCAGCACCTTCAGGAACTCGGCGGTCCTGGCGTAGCGGGCGTCGTGGTCGAGGAAGTCCCCGTACGCGCGCTGCTCCACCGGGTCGCCGCCGGTCACGACGTTGAGCAGCAACCGCCCGCCGGAGATCTCCTGGAAGGCCTGGGCCTGCTGGGCGAGCAGGGTGGGCAGCGCGTAGCCGGTGCGGAAGGCGACCAGCATCCTCAGCCGCTCGGTGTGCTGGGCCAGCGCCGCGCACACGATCCACGGGTCGGGGCAGCCCGCGCCGACCGGGGTGAGCGCGGCCTCGAACCCGGCCTGCTCGGCGGCCCTGGCGACCTGGGTCAGGTAGGCGACGGTGGCCGGGCGGGCCGCGGGACGGAACGCGTCGGTCGTGGTGATGGCCGAGCGGACGTCGTGGCCGTCGCCGGTCGTCGGCAGGAACCAGTGGAAGCGCATCAGGTCACCTCGGGATCGGTGGAGGCGGCCCGCCGTACGGCTGCCGCCACGGTCTCGCGTACGGCGGGGAACTCCGGGTGGGTGTGCGGGTCGAGCGCGTACGGGAGGCCGGAGGGCTGATCGAGCACGATGCGGCCGGGCCGGCGGCTCATCACCAGCTGGCGGGTGCCGAGGTAGACGGCCTCGTCGACGCTGTGCGTGACGAACAGCACGGTCTTGCCCGTGGCCTGCCAGATGCGCCGGATCTCCTCCTGCAGGCGCTCCCGGGTGAGCGCGTCCAGCGCGGCGAACGGCTCGTCCATGAGCAGGATCGCGGGGTCGGGGGCGAGCGCGCGGGCGATGGCGGCGCGCTGCTGCATGCCACCCGACAGCTCGTACGGCCGCCGTCCGGCCACGTCGCCCAGCCCCACGAGGTCGAGCAGTTCGGCGGCCCGGGACCGCCTGACCGGCGCGGAGACCCCGGCCATCCGCAGCCCGAACTCCACGTTGCGGCGCACGTTCAGCCACGGGAACAGGCGCGGCTGCTGGAACACCACGCCCCGGTCCGGCCCCGGTGCCGTCACGGTTTCGCCTGCCACGGCGATCTGCCCGCCGGTCGGGAACGCGAACCCGGCGACCAGCCGCAGCAGCGTGCTCTTGCCGCAGCCCGACGGCCCGACGATGGTCACGAACTCGCCCGCGCCGATGTCGGCGCCGATGCCGCGCAGCGCCTCGACAGGCTCGGCCCTGGACCAGCGGGAGCGTGGGCCGTATGTCAGCGAGACCTCGCTCAGCCGCACCGCGGCCGCGGTGCGCGCCGCGGTGAGCGTCTCATCCGGCGAACGCATCGCGGAGCTCCTCGGTGGCCAGCCCCTTCTGGAAAACGGCCGGTTCGGGCACGGCGGGGAGCTTGTTCTGCGACTTGAGGAACTCGGCGGCGCTGCGCAGGTTCTCGGCGAGTGCGCCGGGCTTCTCGGGCGTGCCCAGGTAGTCGGGGCCGGCCTGCTCCTTGCCGTCGAGCAGGATGAGTTCGTCGATCTGTCCGGCGGCCGCGGCCGGGTCGAGGTTGAGCTGGCGGCCGACGGCCGCGGCGGCTGACGCCTTGTCCGCGCGTACCAGCTTGACCGCCCGGTCCTGCTGCCGCAGCCAGGTCCGCAGGGCCGCCGGGTACGTCGTGGCGAACTGGGTGCGGACCACGGCCAGGTCGGCGGTGAGCTTGCCCTTGGCGGCCAGCTCCTTGCTGGTGACCAGCACCTTGCCGGACTTGCGCAGCTCGCCGAGCACCGGCGTCCAGACGTAGGCGGCGTCGATGTCGCCGCGCGTCCAGGCGGCCTGGATGTCCGGCGGCTCCAGGTCGACGACGGTGACGTCGGACTCGGCAAGCCCGGCCTCCTGAAGGGCGGCCAGCAGGCTGTAGTGGGAGGTCGAGGAGAACGGAGTGGCGATCTTCTTGCCCTTGAGCTCGGCGACCGAGGCGGCCTGGCGGGCCACGAGCGCCTCGTTCTCGCCGATGACGTCGAAGATCCACGGCACCTGGTACGGGATGTTCAGCGGCGCGGACAGGCCGCGGGTGACCGGGCTGCTGCCGGCCAGGCCGATGTCGATGCTGCCGGCGACCATCGCGGTGTTCACGTCGCCGCCGGAGTCGAACTTGATCCAGCTGATCTTCGTGTTCGGCAGCGAGGTCTCCAGCCAGCGCCGGTCCTTGACGATCAGGTCGCCGTTCGGAATGAGCTGGTAGCCGATGCGCAGTTCCCTGGGGCTGCCGTCGGGCGCGGCGCCCGTCGTGGCGCCGGTGCCGCTGGAGCACGCGGCCAGGCACAGGGCGAGCGCGAGCGCGGGAACGAGGCGGTGTTTCATGGCTGATGCCTTCTTGTCATGCCTTGCCGCGCCAGGGCACGAGCAGGCGCTCGGTGAGTTGCAGGAGGGCGTCGATGAGCAGGCCGGAGGCGCCGATGACGAGCAGCCCGAGCACGACGACGTCGGTCTGGTTGTAGCGCTGCGCGTCGCGGATCATCCCGCCGATGCCCGGCACCCCGTTGACCGTCTCGGCGGCCACGACCGTGGTGTAGGCCACCCCGACGGCCACCCGGATGCCGGTGATCACTTCGGGCAGGGCCGAGGGGAGCACGATCCGGTACGGGAGCTGCCAGCGCCTCGCCCCCAGCGACCGGGCCGCGTGCAGATAGTCCTCGTGCACGCCGCGTACCGCGTCCGCGGTGGCCACCGCCACGGGTGGCAGCGCGGCCACGAACAGCAGCGAGACCTTGGGCGGCTCGTCGATGCCCAGCCAGATGATCAGGAGGCTGAAATAGGCCAGCGGCGGCAGCGTCCGCACGAACGTGATCAGAGGGTTCAACAGGGCCCGCACGGTCGGCACGAGCCCGACGACCAGGCCGAGCGCGATCCCGCCGGCGATGCCGTACAGGCTGCCCAGGGCGATGCGGCGCAGGCTGGCCAGCAGGTGCTCCGAGAGCAGGTAGCCGCTGTAGCCGCGCTGCCCGTCGTGCACGGAGGAGGTCAGGAGCAGCTGCTGCCACACGGAACCGGGGGAGGGGACGAACACCTCGGGCCACAGGTGGGCGGCTGAGACCGCCCACCAGATCGCGGCCAGCAGGACCACCCCCGCCACCCGGAGCCCGACACCACGGATCACCGGCTCTTCCCCTACTACCAAAAAGCGACTGGTTTAGTGGGAATTACGGTAGATGATTCCACCTGGGCCGCGCAACCTGCTGTCGGCGGGTGCGCGGCGAGCTCACCACCGCTCACCCGACGTCCGTCTCTTAACTCCCTACCGGGAAAGTCTTGATTTGCGAAGTAGATCACTCTTACAGTCGAAATGCCGACCCATTCGTACGACTTACTCGCCTTGTGAGGTCTAACGTCCTGTCTGCGTGGCTTGTCTGACCGGCTCCCTCCGTCACTGATCGCGCTCTGACGTGGCGCTCGATTCCACCCCCTTCTCGCATGCCTTCTTTCGGAGCCTTCCTCATCGTGAAGAGATTCTCTTTCTCCCTGCAGTTGCTGCTGGGCCTGGTCCTGGGAGTCGCTCTCGGCTTCGCCGCCCGCATCTGGGACCTTGCCTGGCTGGCCACGACCCTCACCGAAGTCGGAGCGATCTTCGTCCAGCTGCTCAAACTGGCAGTGCCGCCGCTGGTGTTCACCGCCGTTGTGGTCAGCGTCGCCAACCTCCGCAACGTCAACGGCGCGGCCAGGCTGGCGGGCAAGACGCTGTTCTGGTTCCTGGCCACCGCCCTGATCGCCGTCATCGTCGGCATCGGCCTCGGCCTGATCATCAATCCCGGCCGGGGCGTCACCCTGAGCACGGCGGGCGCCAAGGCGCCCGAGCACGTCGGATCCTGGGTCGACTTCCTCACCGGCATCATCCCGACGAACATCGTCACGGCGTTCACCGAGCTCAACGTCCTCCAGATCGTCTTCCTGGGGATCGTCCTCGGCGCGGCGGCCATCGCGATCGGCGAGAAGGCCGAGCCGTTCCTCAACTTCAGCCGCTCGATCCTCGAACTGGTCCAGAAGGCGCTGTGGTGGGTCATCCGCCTGGCCCCCATCGGGACCGCCGGCCTGATCGGCAAGTCGGTCGCCACGTACGGGTGGGATCTGCTCGCGCCGCTGGCCAAGTTCAGCCTCGGCGTCTACGTCGGCTGCTTCATCGTCCTGCTGGCCGTCTACCCGGCGCTGCTCTCGCTGGTCGGCAAGGTCAACCCGATCACGTTCTTCCGCAACGCGTGGCCCGCGATCGAGCTGGCCTTCGTCTCCCGCTCCTCGGTCGGCACGCTGCCGCTGACGCAGAAGGTCACGATCGAGCGTCTGGGGGTCGACCGCGACTACGCTTCCTTCGCCGTGCCGTTCGGTGCGACCACCAAGATGGACGGCTGCGCCTCGATCTACCCGGCGCTGGCGGCGATCTTCGTGGCGCAGGTGTTCGACGTCCCGCTGGGGGTCGGCGAGTACCTGCTCATCGCGTTCGTCTCCGTGGTCGGCTCGGCCGCGACGGCCGGTCTGACCGGCGCGATCGTCATGCTCACGCTGACTCTGAGCACGCTGGGCCTGCCGCTCGAGGGTGTCGGCCTGCTGCTCGCCATCGACCCGATCCTGGACATGATCCGCACCGCGACCAACGTCGCGGGACAGATCGTGGTGCCGGTCCTCGTCGCCCGCGGCGAGGGCCGGATCGACGAGGCGGTGCTCAACGCTCCGCCGCAGCCGCTCGACGAGACTCCGGTGAGCACGCCGCGCCCCTCCGGCGAACCGGCGATCGCATGACCCCATCGCTCGGATGACCGGACGGGGCGGCCCGCGCAAGGGCCGCCCCGTCCGCTTCGGCGACCCGCTCGCCACGGTCATGCTCGACGGCCTCCGGGCCTGAGAGCGGCCGCAGAGAACCCGAGGTGGGATCACCGGTTATGGGATCCGAGCGCGGCGTGGCGTCATGGACCGGCTCGCGACGGCTGTAAGCATCGTACGAGTCTCCTCGGTTCGCTCAGCGAGCTAGGAGCGCTGCTTTCGCTGCCGGACAGTAGCGGTCAGGGTTCGTATTCCGGAAGGAACGGTACATGTTCACGCCAATTCCCCGAACAGCAGCCGCTCTCGCCAGGCCAGGGGTACGTCACGCGACCCAGAGAACGACCATGTCAACCATGAGCGGCTGCCTTTCGATGGTCATGGTCGCCACCTTGCCCCTCTCCGCGCGCGCGGACAGCGCCGGCCACAGCCGGTGCTCTCCGCGCACCATCTTCAAGGCCGATTGGCTTTCGCCGAGGAACTTCACCGTTCCCCGCACCCGCTACATCGATGGCCCCGGCGGCAAGATGAGGGTGTCGGTCACGAGGGAGCACCAAGTGCGCGCGTCCATTGAGACCTTCGACATCAGGCCCGCCGCGATCAGCATTGGCGACCTGGTCCGCGGATTGCAGCGGGTGGGGCTTCCCCATCTCCGGGAGGAGTACAAGGTCTTCACCGGACACGAATACAAACGGGACGTCAGCAAGGGCATGTACGGCAACATGTGGTACCGCGTCGCCGGTTACCGCATCGGATGGTCGGCCTGGTCCGTCCTCGGCACGTGCCGCCCCGTCCAGATCAATTCCGGAATCGCCAACGTGCCCGCCAGGGTCGAAGGCTGGCGATATCGGGAAACCAGGCACCCGCAGTTCAAGGGCCGCCGGCTCGACCTCTGACGCCTTCTGTCTGGACTCATGAGCGCAACCATGGTTACAGTAACTGTGGTTGCAGCATGGAGGGCCGGATGGCGGAGACGGTGGGGCAGTGGGTGCTGCTGGCGTACCGCATCCCGCGCCAGCCCTCGACGTTGCGGATCACGATCTGGCGCAAGCTGGACCGGCTCGGCGTGGCGCGGCTGGGTGACGGGCTGGTGGCGCTGCCCGCCGACGCCCGTACCCGCGAGCACCTGGAGTGGCTCGCCGAGGAGATCGGCGAGCTGGGCGGCAGCTCGACCATCTGGCTGGCCGCCCCGGGCAACGCGGCGCAGGAGAAGGCCATCGCCGTGGACATGCGCCGGGCGCGGGCGGCCGAATATCGCGAGGTGATCGCGCACGCCGAGGCCGCCGCTCACGCGCGGCCCGGAGAGCGCAGCCGGGCGGTCAAGCGGTTGCAGGCCGAGCTGGGCAGGATCGGCCGGCGCGACTACTTCCCGCCCGCCGAGCGCGAGACCGCGCAGCGGGCCGTGCGCGCTCTGGCCCGAGAGATGGAGAGCGCCTGATGAGGTGGGCCACGCGTGCCGGGGTGCACATCGACGCCAGCGGCGTGGAGTTGTCGCACCATGGCGGCGACTGCAGCTTCGAGACGATCCTGCGCCGGTACGACCTCGACGATCCGGTGCTGTGGAAGCTGGCCGAGATCGTGCATGAGGCCGATGTCGACGATGAGCGCCATGACGCGCCCGAGGCCGCCGGTCCGGACGCGATCCTCCGTGGGCTGTCCATGACCTGCGACGATCGGCGCGTTCTCGAGCTCACGGGCCCGCTCTTCGACGGGCTGTACGAGTTCTACCGGCGCTCGATGCTGCTGGGACGCGAGCCGGCATGATCCGGAATGTCGTCGGCATCCTGCTTGCCGCACAGGCGCTACGCGGCCTGGGGTACGGCGTCGCGGCGGTCCAGCTTGGTGTGATCCTGCGGGCCGACGGGCTGTCGCCGGCCGAGGTCGGGCTGATGCTGGCGGCGATCCTGGCCGGCACGTTCGTCTCCAGCCTCGTCCTGGCGCGCTGGGGTGATCGTGTCGGCCGCCGCCGGGCGTACGCGGCTCTGTACGGCGCGCTGGCCTGTTGCGGGATCGTCATCGCGGTCGGGGCGCCCATATGGCTGCTGGCGGTGGTGGCCATGACGGGCGCACTGTCGGTCGAGGTGATCGAGTCCGGGCCGTTCACCACGCTGGAGCAGGTCATGCTGGCCAGCACGGGGCGCCCGCAACGCGAGGTCATCCGCGGGTTCGGGCTCTACAACGCGGTCGCGGCGGTCGCCGGGACGCTGGGTGCGCTCCTCGGCGCGCTTCCGGCGGACCGGCGGCTGCTCGGCGGTGTGCTGATCATGGCAGGGGTTGCGGGCGCGATGCTGGCGGCGCGGCTGCCCGCGAGCGTCGAGGCGCCGGTGACGCTGCCCGGTCTGCCGCGTCCGCGGTTGCTCGCTCGTTCCCGTGGGCCGGTGGCCCGGCTGGCCGCGCTGTTCGCGGTGGACAGCCTGGCCGGTGGGTTCGTGGTGCAGGCGTACCTCGGGTACTGGCTCAGCGTCAGCTACGGCGCCACCACACAGACGATCGGGATCACCTTCGCCGCGCTCGGCGTGTTGCAGACAGCGTCCCTGCTGGCCGCGCCGGTGGTGGCGGGGCGCATCGGATTGCTGCGCACGATGGTCTTCACACACCTGCCGGCCAACCTGCTGCTGGCCGCGGTCCCGTTCGCGCCTGTCCTGCCTGTCGCGATCGCACTGCTGCTGGCCCGTGCCTGCCTGTCGCAGATGGACGTGCCCACCCGGCAGGCGTACGTGATGGCGCTCGTCCCGGCGGAGGAGCGGACCGCGGCGGCGGGTGTCACCAACACCGCCCGCTACCTCACCCGGCCCGTCGGCCCGGCACTTGCCGGACTGCTGTTCCCGCTCGGGTTGGCGTTGCCCTTCCTGATCGCCGGAGTCGCCAAGACCGGCTACGACCTGACCTTATGGCGGATCTTCCGATCCGTCCGTCTGCCCGCCGATCAGCCTTCTCCCTGATGAGGTCGCCATGACCACCAAAGCGACACACGATCTGTTCCCTAGGCCCAGCAGCTGGCCATTTACGTCGGCTGGCTGCTCAACGGCACCCGCGGTGGGCTGGTGGCGGGCACCCTCTTCGTGCTGCCCGGCATGCTGGCGCTGCTGGTCCTGTCGGGCGTCTACATCCTGTGACAGGACACCACGGTGGTGACCGCGCTGTTCGCCGGAATCGCCCCGGCGGGTGCTGGCCGTCGTCGCCCAGGCCGAACGTTCGCGCTCAAGTGGCCGATGCTGCGCATCCTGGGCAGCTGCGCGGTGCTGGGCCTGGGCACGGTGCTGCTGCCGTGAGTCCTTCGGCCGGTTACACAACGTGGTCGAAAGGGCGACACGCTGCACCACAATCCGCTGCAGCGGACACTTCATGCTTAACCTTGGAAAACTGGAGCGGCCGAAGGCCAACTCACAGACCACCGGCGTGGACGCGCCACGCGACCCGGGGCGACATTTTCGCGGTGGCACGCATTCGACGTTGAGCGTGCGGGTTGCGGCAATGAAGGGAAGGCCATGACGAACGCATCGCCGCACATCACCTCGTTGGCGACCGTGTCACCCGCATTCGAGAACGAGCTCGGCTCGGTCACCATGGTCGACGCCACCGTGCTGCCGATTCTCAACCGGCTCTCGCTCAAGCGCGTCGTCCTCGAACCCGGCGCGATCCGCGAGCCGCAGTGGAATGTCAATGCCAACCAGCTCGGCTACTGCCTTTCCGGCACGGTCCTGGTGTCGATCCTCGGCAACGCCGACGCCTTCTCCTCGTTCATCGTCAGCGCCGGTCAGATGTATCACGTCGAGTCCGGCGCCGTTTACCACATCGAGAACATCGGCGCCGAGCGCGCCGAGTTCCTCCTCGCCCTGCGCAACGAGCGCCCGCAGCATTTCTCGCTGCACGACAGCTTCAACGCGATGACCGATGCGGTGCTCGGCAACACCTATGACCTGCCCTCATCGGCGTTCAGCGCCTTCGAGCGGTCTCCGGCCCAGCAGATCGTCCGCCGTACCGGTGCCGCCGACGTCCCGTCCACGGCCGGGCTGCCCAATGCCCACCTGTTCGACGCCGAAGGCCAGCACGCGCCGCTGTCCTACGCCTACGGTGACGCCCGCCTGGCCCGTAAGCAGTATTGGGCCGCCCTGGAGGACATCTCCATGTACTCCCTGCGCATCAGGGAGAGCGGGATGCGCGAACCGCACTGGCATCCGGTCACCGCCGAGATGGGATACGTCGAGAAAGGTCACGCCCGCATGCGCGTCCTGGACCCCGACAACACCCTCGACGAGTATCTGCTCGGCCCCGGCGACCTGTACTTCGTGCCACGAGCCTTCCCGCACCATATCGAGGTCATCGGCGACGAGGACATCCACTTCCTCATCTTCTTCGATCAGCCCATGCCCGGCGACATCGGCTATCGGGCCACCGCGTCGGCGTTCTCCCGCGAAGTCCTCGCCGCGAGTTTCGGCATTCCCGAGCGTGAGCTTCCTCAATTCCCCTTCACGCCGATAGACCCGCTCATCGTCGCCCGGGCCAACCCCAGCGATCCTGTTCGGCAATGACGGCTCGCGGCTCTTATCGCCAGTCCCGCTTCGGCGACACGAAGAAAAGGGAACGGACCAGCTCCTTCCCTCCGATGATCGCCACGGCGAGCAGAATCGCGGCACACGTGAGCAGCAGCGTGAGGGTCAGCCATACGGTCGCACCGAAAATGGCACAGCCGACGGCCAGTCCGGCGAAGACGAAGAACTTGACCCGAATTCTGGCCAGGGAAATCGGAATCAGTGTCTCGGGCGGGGTGCGGTCCTCGTCGGGCCCGGTGTGGTCGTGCATCGAAGGACCCCGTTCGCAGGTCAGAACAGCAGGAGAACCGGCAGCGAACAGCCGAGAAGAGCGACGATCGCCGCGGCGGTGCCTGCGATCCAGGTCGTGTGCGGGGCGTTGACGAGCGGACCCATCAGCGACCGATCGCGGCAGAAACGGACGAGCAGGAACAGCACCACGGGCACGCCGAGGGAGATGACCACCTGGCTGAGAATCAGCAGGTCGGTCAGCGGCGCGCCGGAGAGCAGCGCGAGGACGGCCGGCGTCATGGTCACGATCCGGCGCACGTGCACGGGCACCCGCCGGCCCAGGAAACCCTGCATCACGATGTCGCCTGCGAGCGTTCCGATCCCGGAGGACGAGATCCCGGACGACAGGAGCGCGATGGCGAAGGCGAGGGCGGCGGCTCCGCCTATCCGGGCGCTCAGTTCCGCATGGGCGGCCGGCAGGTCGCCGGCCCACGCACCGCCGGTCTCGGCGCCGAGCCCGGCGCCGAGGGCGATCATCGACACATTGATGACCGTGGCGACGCCCAGGGCCAGTGAGCAGTCCAGGCGCAGGATCCGGCGGACGAGGTCCGGCTGCGAGCGGGCGGCAGCGGTCGTCATGCCGCGTCCCTGCACCAGTGCCGAGTGCAGGTAGACCGCGTGGGGCATGACCGTGGCGCCGACAATGCCCATGGCCAGGAGCAGCGCTCCCTCGCCTCCGAGGCTCGGGAGCAGCCCGGTGGCGAGTCCGCTCGCGGACTGGTTTCCCGTGACGATGATGTCGTAGCCGATGCCCGCGCCGACGAACAGGAGAGCCGCGGCGCTCATGAGTTCGAACGGGCGGGTCCGGCCCTTGCGACGCAGTTCGAGCAGCGCGAGCGACACCAGCGCCGTCGCCACCGCCGACACCCCCACCGGCATGCCGAACAGCAGCTGCATCCCGATCGCCGCGCCGACGAACTCCGCGAGATCGGTCGCGAGCACGACCACCTCGACCTGCAACCACAGCATGAGGCTGCCCGCCCGGGTGAACCGCTGCCGGCACAACTGCGGCAGGTTCTTCCCGGTCGCCATGCCGAGTTTCGCCGCCTGGAACTGCACGAGGATCGCGACGAGGCTGGCCGCCACGACGACCCATACCAGGGTGTAGCCCAGCGTCGCGCCCGCGGTGAGGTTGGTGGCCACATTTCCGGGGTCGACGTACGCGATCGCAGCGACGAAGGCCGGCCCCAGCATTTCCGGCCTCGTAGCGATGGTGGCGGTGCGGAGTCTGCCGGACCACCTACTCGAATTCGTCGGCTTGAGGCGCGCAATCACCGAGCTTCCCTAATGATGATGTATTCGGCATTTTTCCGTGTCGCCAGAATCGGCATGCCGAGTTAGGGATACCCGTACAAAGAGGGTCGTGAAACGCGATCATTTCACGAAAGGATCGGATCGATATCGTGGGAGTGCTAAATTGCCATCAATCCATTCGAAGGGCTCTATCTTCAGGTTTCCCTGCAAATCGAGGCGATCTGGGTGTGTGGCACGGGGGCCTCAACCGGAACACCCGCCGGCCCCGTACTAGGCGGTGCCAGGCACCCTCCTCTAACGCCGGTACGCGCTGACGCCGACGGGCACCTGGCCGTCCACGGCGCGGATGACCGGCTCGGCACCCTCGGGCCCGGAGCCGCCGTACAGCTCGATCAGCTGCAGCTCGCCGGCCATCGTCCCGGCCACCTCGCCGGCGACGGTCTCGTCGGGCACCGCCACAAAGGTCGTCCTGCCGCCGTCGGCCTTCTCGTGCACCACCACGTCGACCGCTGGATCGGCGCCTTCGTGCACGATGATGAACGCCTCGGACAGCGTCTCCCCAGTCTCGAAGCGGGTCTTGTACGAGGCCACGCCGGTCAGCGACTCGAACCCGTAGTAGATGGCCCCCACGGGGACCTTCCCAGCGGCTGCCCGGCCGGCCGCGGCGTGCCAGACCGCGCCGAACCCGCCGCAGAGCTCGACCTGGGTCGCCCCTTCGCCGACCAGCCGGGACACGAGCTCGGTCATCTGCCCCGGCTCGCCGACGGCCCGCACCCGCGTGCGCCCGCCCTCGTTCTGGATCGTCATGACGTCCGTCCACGGGTCGGCGCCGGTCTCCTCATAAATGATCACTCTGTCTTCGCTCATGTCCACGACTCTGCTACCTCAACCAAACTTGAGGTCAAGGCGGACCCGCCCCGCACCGAGCAGCCGCTGCTCCGCCAGAACCTGGCCGGTTCGCACCAGCTCGACCTCGAATTCCTCACCTCCGGTGCCGGCGTCGCTCCGTCCGCTGAACCGTTCGACGTGGAGCGACCCGGTAGGGCAGGCCCGGGCCATCAGGGCCTCGACCGCGGTGAGCGGCGCTGTCTCCGACGAGGTGGTCGGCGAGATCCTCGACACCGTCGTGATGCCGTTGCTACGGCCGGATGCCCGCGACGAACGCGAGATCGCCGAGCTGAAAGAGGCCCTCGCCGACGCCCACCTGCAGCTTCGCCGTCAGTCGTCGAACGCTCGTCCGTAGCGACGGTCCGTCGCCACCCGTGTCATCGCCCTCCTCGTCCCGCTCAGGCGACGCGGTGGTCGTCGAGGGCATCGGGATCCCAGTCGATCCCGATGCCGGGCACGTCGGGCGGTGTCACCTGGCCCTCCTCGATCACCAGGGAGCTACGGGTGATCGCCTGCAACTGCGGGATGTGCTCGACGTACATCCCGTTGGGCACGGCGGCGGCCAGGCTGACGTGCAGCTCCATGAGGAAGTGCGGGCTCACCGCGACGTTGAACGCCTCGGCGGCGTGGGCGACCTTCAGCCATGGGGTGATCCCGCCGATGCGGGCCACGTCGACCTGCACGATGCCGACCGCGCCCGCGGCCAGGTAGTCGCCGAACCGCTGGACGGAGTAGAGGGATTCGCCGACCGCCACCGGCACCGAGGTGGAGGCGGCCAGCCTTCGGTGTCCGTGCAGGTCGTCGGCCGGCAGCGGCTCCTCGAACCAGGCGATGCCGAGCGGCTCGTAGGTCCGGGCGCGTCGGATCGCCTCCGCGGAGGTGAACGCCTGATTGGCGTCGACCATGACCTCGAAGCCCGGTCCCACCGCCTCGCGGACGGCCGCGAGCCGTTCGGCGTCCTCGGCGAGCGACGGCCTGCCCACCTTGATCTTCACCCCGCACAGCCCGGCCGTGGCCGCTCGCTTCGCGCCGTCCACCAGTTCCTCGACGGGCAGGTGCAGCCAGCCGCCCTCGGTGTCGTAGACGGGCAGCCGCTCGTGCGCGCCGCCTGCCATCTGCCACAGCGACTCACCGGTACGCCGGCCGCGCAGGTCCCAGAGCGCGGTGTCGACGGCGGCGAACGCCAGTGAGGTGATGGCCCCGACGGTGGTCGCGCGGGTCTGGTCGAGCATGTGCCGCCACAGCGCCTCCACCGGCCGGGCGTCTCGGCCCAGAAGTGCCGGGACCAGGTGGTCGGTGATGAGTGACATGACGGCCCGCCCGCCGGTCCCGATCGTGTACGAGTACCCGGTACCGGACAGCCCGTCGGAGGTGTGCACGGTGACCAGCACCGTCTCCTGCTTGACGAAGGACTGCATCGCGTCGACGCGGACGGCCGCCGGTTGCAGGTCGACCAACTGGACGTCGATTCGTTCGATTCGGGTCATGTCATATGCCTTCTTCACTTGAGCGCACCCAGGGTGATGCCGCTCGTGACGTAGCGCTGGAAGATCAGGAAGAGGATGACGATCGGGAACGTCGCGATGACGAGGCCGGCGAAGAAGGCCCCCTGGTCGCTGACGAACTGGCCCTGGAAGGAGAGCAGGCCGACCGACAGCGTGCGGTTCTGCGGGCGCGTCAGCAGGACGACCCCGAACTGGACCTCGCTCCACACGAAGATGAGCCCGAGCAGCGTGACGGAGACGAAACCGCCCTTGCTGATCGGCAGGACCACGCGGAGCAGCGCGGCCAGCTCCCCGTAGCCGTCGATCTTGGCCGCTTCGAGCAGTTCCCGCGGTACGGCGGCGAACACCGACCGCATGATGAGGGCGATGGTGGGCGTCATGAACGCCGCGTAGACCAGCGAGATGCCCGGCACGCTGTTGAGCATCTGATACCTGCCCAGCAGCTCGAACGTCGGGATCAGCGCGACGACCAGCGGGACGCTCAGGGCGAGGACCATGACGCGGCTGACCGCGTTCGACAGGCCCCTGGTCGCGCGGGCCAGGCCGTAGCCGGCCAGGCTGCCGCAGGTCACGCCGATGGCCAGGCTGCAGAGTGCCACCAGCACGCTGTTGATGATGTACGTCGACAGCGGCGCGCCGCCGACCACGCCCCGCCAGGCGTCGGCGTAGTTCGACAGCACCCACTCGCCGCCCAGCCCCAGCGGGTGGGCGTAGATGTCGCTGGTCGGGTGCAGCGACAGCAGCAGCATCGACACGAACGGCACGACCGTGATCGCCGTCCAGACCAGCAGGAGCGTGTAGCCGACGTACCAGAGCGGGCCGTGCCGCCAGGCAGATCGTCGCCGCAGGGCCGGCCGCGTCCCGCGCGGGGTCCGCGGCGCCGTCATCGCGCGTCCAGGGTCTGCTGGCGGAAGATCCGCATGACCATGATCCCGATGACGGCGACGATCAGGGTCGTGATGACCGCGGTGGCCGAGCCGTAGCCGTAGTCCTGGTCGACGAAGGACTGCTTGTAGACCAGGACCGGGAGGATGCTCGTGGAGTTGCCCGGGCCGCCCCGGGTCATCGCGTAGATGACGCCGAACGCGTTGAACGAGAACACCGAGGTCAACGTCGTGATCGTGCCCAGCATCGGCACGATGTTCGGCAAGGTGATCCGGAACAGCCGTCCGGCCGCTCCGACGCCGTCGATCGTGGCCGCCTCGTGCACCTCCTGGGGGATGGCCTCCATCGCGCCCAGCAGGATCAGCATCGCGTACCCGGTCTGCGTCCACACCGCGACGAAGATCGCCGCGTACAGCGCGGTCGAGGACGACGCCAGCCAGGCGTGCCCGTCTCCGAGCCCGATCAGGCCGAGCAGGGAGTTCACCACGCCGGTCGTGGGCTGGAACGCGTTCGACCAGAAGATGCCCGCGATGCTGACCGGGATGATCACCGGCAGGAACCAGACGACCTTGAAGATCCGGGCGCCGGGGACCTTCCGGCTGATCGCGTTGGCCAGCAGACAGCCCAAGATCACCGTGAACACCACGGTCCCGATGAAGAACTGCAGGCTGGTCCCGATGGACTGCCAGACCAGCGAATCGTGCAGAAGCCGCCGGTAGTTGTCCAGGCCGTGGTAGACGACCGCGCCGACGCCGTCCCAGGAACCGAGGCTGATGCGCACGGATCCGGCGATCGGGTAGGCGACGAGCGCGAGCAGCAGCACCAGGGCCGGGGCCATCACCGCGATCGGGAAGATCCGTGCCCTCCGGCGGGGCGGCCGCGCCGTGGCGGCCGTCGCCAGAACGACTTTGTCGGCCGTCATCAGTCCGACGCCCCCGACACCTTGCCGGACTGCAGGTCCTCCAGTGCCGACTGGTACTGCTGCGCCGCCTGCTGCGGGGTCAGCTTGTCCGCCACGAGCTTCTGCAGCACCGGCACCGAGAACGCCTGCCCGAGGGTGGAGGGCACGGTGGAGTCCCAGATGTTGACCAATCCGACGGACTGCGACAGCTCGAACTGCTGCTGCACCAGGTCACCGAGGTTGGACAGGCTCGATGCGGGGATCGAGGTGAACACCGGGAGTGACCCGGTGGCGGCGATGACGCTGACCTGGTACTTGTCGGTCATGAAGAACTGGAGGAACTTCTTGGCCAGCTCCGGGTTCGCCGCCTTGGCCGGGACCACCAGGGTGTCACCGTTGAAGGCGTTGAACGGCGTCTTCCGGCCCGGGGTGAGCGGGGGCAGCAGGAACCAGCCCATCTCGAACGACGGCTTGGCCTCCTTCAAGCTCGCGTAGGTGTAGTTGCCGCCCTGCAGCATGGCGAGTTTGCCGCTGGTGAACAGCCCCTGGGCCTGGTCGGTGTCCATGCCGAGCATCCCGTTCTGGTAGATGCCCTTCTTCTGCCAGTCCTGGATCGTCTGGAGCACCTTCACGAAGCCGGGGTCGGTGTACTTGACGTTCGTGGGGGAGCCGGGCTTGAAGTTGGTGAGCATGGCGGCGTAGTCGTCGGCCGACACCGCGGTCGGCAGCAGCGCGTCCAGCGTGTGCCCCAGGTCGTACGGGCTCGAACCGCCCACGCCGAATCCCTCGTAACCGGCGGAGTTGACCTTGCCCACCATGGACTCGAAGTCGGCGACGGAGGCGATCTGGTGGTCGGCCGGCTCGGGGATGCCGGCCTTCGCGAAGGCCGCCTTGTTGTAGTAGACGGGGTTGATCAGCAGTTGCTCGTAGAGGACGCCGTAGTGGTGCCCGTCGGTCGTGTAGTAGTCGACCTGGCTCTTGGAGTACTTGTCCGCCAGGCCCGCGGCCTGCCAGACGTCGTCCAGCGGGGTCAGCTGCCTGTTCTTCAGCAGCGCGGACCAGACGCCCGTGCTGCGCTGCAGGTAGCCGATGTCCGGGGTGCCGGTCGAGCTGAGCAGGGCCACGTTGGGGCCGCGGGAGCTGCCGGAGTCGACGCCCTCGAAGGTGACCACCGTGCCCGGGTTGGCCTTCTCGAAGTCCTTGCCGACCTGCTGCATGGCGCTCGCCAGCGGTCCGGTGGGAATCTGGATCCGGAGCGACTTGCCGTCGCCGCCGCCCGGTCCGGTGCCGGTGCCGCACGCGATGCCGACGGCCGCGAGCAGGACGCCCGCGAGGACCGGCCTGACCGCCCTGAGAGTTCTAGAGAGTGGCACGGGACCCGTCCTTCCAGGGGGCTGACAGCTCTATGGCGATGACGTCGACGAGCGCGCCGGTCGGTGGTGGCACGGTGATGAACAGCTCGCCGAGCGGCTCGTCGTCCGCGCCGTTCGCCTTGTGCACTTCCTCGTTGACGCTGTACGGCAGCTGTTGCTCGGTGCCGAGCAGGCGGACGCCGACGACCGAGCCGATGGGGACGTTCCGGACGATGAGCACCTCCTGCGGCTGCATCAGCAGGTGGAGGTAGATGTTGTTGCCGCGCTGCGTGGCCGGGCCGTGGAAGTCGAGGCGTTCCGGCGCGGGCGCGGCCCCGACGATGCTCTCGCCGTGGCCGGCGAGCCAGCCGCCGAGCTGCTTGAGCGTGGCGACCTCGGTCGGCACCAGCGACCCGTCACCCCGCGGCCCGATGTTGAGCAGGAGGTTTCCGCCCCGGGAGACGACCTCGCTCAGGTAGGAGGCGAGCAGCCGCGGACTCTTGTAGTCGAGGTCGTCGGGCCGGTACGCCCAGCTCTCGCTCATGGTGAGGCACAGCTCCCACGGTCCGCCCGGTGGCCGGCGCGGCATGCCCTGTTCGGGGGTCGCGTAGTCGCCCTGGCCCGGCAGCCGGTCATTGATGATCACGTCCGGTTGCAGGGATTTGATCAGCTCGCGCAGCCCGGCGGCGTGCCACTCCTCCGCGGTGCGTTCCCACTCCCCGTCGAACCACAGCAGGTCGATGGTCCCGTACTCGGTGAGCAGTTCGGTGAGCTGCCCCTTGACGTAGTCGAGATAGCGCGCCCACTGCTCGGGCGCGGGCCGCCGGTAGCGTTCGTGCGGGTAGGGACGATCGGCGTCGGTGAACGCCGGGTAGTCGGGATGGTTCCAGTCGAGCAGCGAGTAGTAGACGCCGACGCGCAGGCCCTCGGCGCGCAGCGCGTCGAAGAACTCCCGGGTGATGTCACGTCCGTACGGCGACGCCGCGACGGAGAACTCCGACTGCCTCGTGTGGTACATCGAGTACCCGGCGTGATGGCGGACGGTGAAGACCACGTAGCGGGCACCCGCGTCGCGGGCGAGCCGCGCCACGGCTTGCGGGTCCCAGCGCCGCGGGTCGAACGTGGCCGCGCTCGACTGGTACTGCGTGATCGTGATGTCGGCTTCGGGTTCTGTCCGGCCCGGAAGGATCGAATGGCCGACCAGGGGCCAGCCGATCTCCACGCCTTGCTGACTCGCATGGTCCCAGTGCACGAACAGGCCGAAACCCGCGTCACCGAACCAGCCGGGAAAGGTCACGAGCTCATCCTTCTGCGTTGGGCGAGCTTGCCCAGATCGGATACGATACGATTTGCACGAGGATGCAGGGCGTTTCGGGCATGTGTCAACCACGAGTGGCGAAGATGTCCGCGGTGGTCTCAGATGGAGGGACGATGAGTGAGTCCGCGCCGGTGGCAGGCGCATCCAGCGGCTCGGGCTCCGACGAGCCGGCCAAGGTCAGCGTGCGCGAATCGGTATTCCAGGCGCTCAAGGCCCGGCTCATGGATCACGACCTGGAGCCCGGGACGAAGCTGTCGATCGACGGGCTCTCCCGCGAACTCGACGTGTCACAGACGCCGGTTCGCGAAGCGCTCGCGCGCTGCGAGTCGGAGGGGCTCGTCGTCCGCCGGCCGAACGCCGGCTATCTGGTGGCTCCGCTGCTCGACCGGGCGGCCCTCGACGACCTGTACGACGTTCGCCTGCTCCTCGAACCGTCCGCCGCCGCGCGTGCCGCACGGCACGCCACGGATGCCGAGGTGGCCGCCATGCGGGAGGCGCTGGAGCAGATGATGTCGCCGCTGCTCGGCGACACCTACGAGGCCTACCGTGGCTTCGCGGAACTGGACGCCCTGTTTCACAACGCGATCGCCGAGGCCAGTCGCAGCCCGCTCATCGCCGACACGCTGCGCAGGTTCCGCGCGCACACCCATGGCTACCGCCTCTACTTCCGCCACGGGATCGCCACCCACGCCGCCGATGAGCACCGCGCGGTGCTCGACGCCATCTGCCGCAAGGATCCCGAGGCGGCGGCGAGCGCCATGACCGCCCACCTGGAGGCGTCGCGGTCACGCCTGACGAGCGCCTACGAGGCCTGACCCCGCGAGGTCCGCGGAGAGTGCGGCGTCGCGGGCCAGGGGCAGCGTAAAATGCCTGATCAGAGGCTGCTATCCTCGCCCGCATGCCCGAACTGATCACCCCCACACGTCGACTCCGGTCCTCATGGCTCGCGGCGCGTGACGAGTGGCCTCCAGGTGCCCATCAGGACGGGACCGGCTTGCGCCTCGCACCTGAAGCCGAGCTGGACAGTCCCGAGGTCTTCTCGGCGTGGGTCAAGGAACTGCGGCAGCAGTCGGACAGGTCGGTCCCCCTGGGAGACGGGAGCGTCCACGCCACCTACTGGTGGATCGTCGAGGACGACGACTACCTGGGAGCCATCGATCTGCGGCACTACCTGAACGCCGTCCTCCTCGATATCGGCGGGCACATCGGCTACAGCATCCGGCCCTCTGCCCGAAGGCGCGGCCTGGCCACGTGGGCCCTCGGGGCGGTTCTGCCCGAGGCGCGTGCGTTCGGTATGGATCAGGTCCTGGTCACCTGCGACGACGACAACGTCGGATCGGCGCGCAGCATCGAGCGCAACGGTGGCGTCCTGGAGGATGTCCGCACCACGGAGGTGGGCGTCAAGCGCCGCTACTGGATCACTCTGTAGGCAGTGGTTCGGGGCCGCAGGGGGGTTCACGAGTACGTGCTTGGAGTTGAGGCCACCGGTGCCGAGCACCAGGACGTGCGACTCGCGCAGGCGGCGCTGAAGGTCCTCCCGGCTGCGGTCGAATTCCTCGCCTCAGGCGTCCCGCTGGGAGAAGGCGAGCGCGGCGCCGGCCAGCCCGACCGCCAGCCACGCCCCCAGCACCAGCCCGCCCTCCACCGGCGTCAGCCCCGGCCCTTGCAGGTACATCCGCGCCCCCGCCGCACTCGGCAGGTAGCCGGCCAGGGTGGTGACGCGGCCCAGGACCGGCGGCAGGATCAGGACCAGCACGAGCGCGGCGCCGAGCGCGGCGACGACCTCCCTGGTCAAGGTCGCCGCCACCGCCCCGAGCAGGCCGATCAGCACCAGATAGGCGGCGGCGCGCAGCAGACCGGCGACGTCCACCTCGGCGCCGTCGGTGAGGCGGGCGGCGAGCGCGGCACCGGTGACCGTGAGCAGGGCGGTGCAGGACGCGACCACCAGGTACGCGATGAGCTTGCCCGCCATGAGCGGCATCCGCCCCGGGACGGCGGTGAGGGTCGTCCGGATCTGGCTCCCGGCGTACTCGGACGCGACCGACAGGACACCGAGCACGAGCAGGCCGGCCTGGGCGTAATCGACGCTCCTGAACGCCGACGCCATCGCGGACGGCGGCCCGGCGGCGATGACTGCGGCGAGCCCGGCCGGGACGAGGACGGTCGCGCAGACCGCGGCGAGCGCGGCCGGAAGGGTGACGAGCTTGATCACTTCGGCGGCGACGGTGTTGCGCAGGGCCATGGCTCACGCGTCCCTGCCGACGACGCCCAGCGCGACGAACGGCCGCCGCCCGCGCAGCAGCATGCCGACGACCAGCAGCGCGATCAGCACGGCGTGAACCCAGGCGGCGCGGCCACCGCTGTCGATCAGCAGCCAGAACACCAGGACGCACAGCGCCACGGCCACCAGGTCCCAGCCGGTGGAGCCGGACCGGTCGGGATCGAACCAGTGCTGAGCCATACCGCAGACCCTAACGAGCCCGCCGCTGAGCCTGTTTGTGACTGCGTTCTACGGCCGTGCGGCGCGGACGTAGTAGAGGAGGTACGGCAGGCGGCCTTCTGATTCCACCTGGAAACCGGCGTCGGGGATCATGGTGCCGAGAAGGTCGCGAGGGTCGTGCCGCATGGCGGGGCCGCTGAGGGCGCCGATGAGGTGTCTGGCCAGGGGGTTGGCGGGTGGGCGGAATTCGGCGATGAGCAGGCGGCCGCCGGGCCGCAGCACGCGGAACATCTGGCGCAGCGCCTCGGGCCGGGCGCCGGCGGGGATGTGGTGGACGGCGAAGCTGGAGACCACCAGGTCGAACGAGCCGTGGGGGAACGGCAGGTCCTGGCCCTCGCCTTCCACATAGGTGCAGTTCGCCGGAGCGTGCCGGGTGGCGTAGTCGATCATCGCGGGGGAGGGGTCCAGGCCGGTGACGTGGCCGCTGGGCGTGACGACCGGGGCGAGGATCCGGCTGAGATAGCCGGTGCCGCAGCCGACGTCCAGGACGCGATCGCCTGCTCGTGGCCTGGCCGCTGCCGCCACCCGGGTGAAGGCGGCGCGGCGGCCGCCCAGGAATCCGATCGAGACGAGGGTCTCGTAGGCGCGCGGGTGGTCGATGGTGCCGCCGGCGTCGGCGTGCTCTTCGTGGGTGTGCAGGAGCTTTCCCAGACCCATGGCATTGCCTCCCAATGATGAACAAGGTGTTCAGTTATGAATGATGCGTTCATAATGGTGAGGGGGCAACGAGCAGATCGGCCGTGTTGTGCGGTACCGAACAGAGGGTGGAAAAGTGTCCGGAGACAGGCGGGTGCGGCGTACCCGGCGGGTCGTCCAGGAGGCGCTGGTGGCGCTGATCCTGGAGAAGGGGTATGACGCGGTGACCGTCACCGACATCATCGAGCGCGCGGACGTGGGCCGGTCCACGTTCTACTCGCACTTCACGGACAAGCAGGACGTGCTGTTCGGCAACCTCGACGAGCTCGCGTTCCTGCATCCCGTACCGGCTGCCCGATCGGGGGAGCTTTTCGCGTTCAGCCTGCCGATGTTCGAGCACGTGCGGGAGCAGCGGCGGCTCGTGCGCGCGCTGCTGGGGCGGCGGGGCGGCGGCCAGGTGTACGCGCGCGGCGAGCAACTGCTCGCGGCCGCGGTCAGGAACGAGCTCGTGGCCGCGGGCGCGCGGGCGTCGGCCTCGCTGGACCTGCTGGTGGTGTGCGTGGTCGGCGCGTTCATGGGGCTGATGCGGGCGTGGGTGGACGGCGAGAGCACCGCTACGCCCGCCGAACTGGACGCGGCCTTCCGCGCGGCGATCGAGCCGGGCGTGCGGGCGGCGCTGGGTCAGGAGTAGCTGAGGGTGAGGGGCACCACCAGGAAGGCCAGAGCCGCGGTCCAGAACGCGCCCGCACCCGGAGCGCCCGCCAAGGAGCCGAACATGGCCACCAGACCTGGGACGACGGGTTGGGCGACACCCCAGGACGATCCCTGGAAGGCGAACCAGCGCGGCCGTTCGGGCTCGGGTGCGGAGTCGGCGACGAGGCTCTGCCAGCGTCCGAGCAGCAGTCCGTTGGCGGCCGTGGACGCGAGGTAGGCCGCCGCGGTCAGCCCTGGCCGTTCGGTGAGCGCCATGGTCAGGGCGAGCAGGCCGAGCAGCACGGCGCCGCCACCGAGCACGATCCCGTGACCCAGGCGTGCCAGCTGTCGCCCGCCTGCCCACAGCGCGAGCGGGCTGAGCACCGCCGCGCCGGCGAGGGTGAGCCCGGGTGCCCAGGCAGGGGCGCCGCGTTCGAGCAGGGCCAAGGGGATGAACATCATCACGGCCAGATAGCCCACCGCGAAGGCGGTGCCGGCGAGGGTCAACCGGAGCAAGGGGGCGGGAGGCCGCCAGCGTCGTCTCGGCGCGATGACCCGTTCCTCGCCGCGGGGGAGGAAGCGCAGGGCGACTCCGGCGGCTACCAGGCAGGTGACCGCATCAGTGATCACCAGCCACCGCACGCCCAGAGGCAGCAGGACGGCGGCGAGCAGGCCGGCCATCGCCCCCGCTGCCGACAGGCAGACTCCGAGCAGTGCGTACACCTGCTGCCGCCGTGCTCCAGTGGCGACACGGGCGATGAGCTCCTGGGTGGCGGGCTCGTACAGCTCGAACGCCAGGCCCACGAGGACGACCGCTCCCAGCATGTGCGGCGGGGTCCGGGCGGCGGCGAGGGCCAGCAAGGACAGGCCGGTCAGGCCGAGGCCCAGGCCGAGGACCGTGCGTGGCGGCATGCGGTCCAGGAGGAAGGCCCCGATCCAGCGTGAGACCAACGCGGCGATCCCGAAGCTCGCCAGCGCGGCGGGTGCGAGCTCAGGGCCGGTGAGCACCGCGAGAAAGGCCAGGGCATAGGCGCCGAGCTGGTTGAGCACCCGTATCCACAGCAGCGTCTTCGCTGCCGCCGGGAACGGCTCTCGCTGCTTCTTGCCCATGAACACCGACGCAGGCTACCCGGCCGCTCCGACAAAAGGCTTCCTGACGCCGGCCTTGACGGAGCGATGTGGCGTTGGATCATCGCTCCGATACGTTTGGCATATGGTGACGGCCCCTCCTAAAACTCATCAAGCCGCGCATACTGCGCCTACCCGACTGGCGTGGCTGGACGCGTTGCGTGGCGTCGGGGCGCTCGCGGTCGTGGGAGAGCACCTGACGACCTGGGCCATGCCCTGGTTGCGCCCCACCTCGTTCAATCTGGGCGTGTACGGCGTCTTGGTCTTTTTCCTGGTCAGCGGGTACATCATCCCGGCCTCGCTTGAACGGCAGGGCGGCGTGCGCGCCTTCTGGATCGGCCGCCTCTTCCGCCTCTATCCGCTCTACCTCGCGGTCATCGCCGTGGTGCTGGCCCTGTCGTGGTGGATCCCCGTACGCGACGAGGTGCCCAGGGAGGTCGCGTCGGTGGCCGCGCACGCGACGATGCTGATGGACGCGATCGGCGTGGCCGGCGTGCTGAACACCATGTGGACGTTGTCGTACGAGATGGTCTTCTACCTGCTGGTCGCCGCGCTGTTCGTGACGGGCGTGCGTGACCGCCAGGCTCTGCTCCCGGTCCTGTTCGGGCTGATCTGCGCCGTCACCGGGCTGGCTCTGTCCGGCGCGTCGCTGTCGGGCGGGTGGCTGGCCTGGCTGTCGTTCGGGGTGTTCGTGATCGGTCTGGCGGGTGTGATCTCCGGACGCGCGATCACCGTTGGATCATGTGCGCTGGGCGTCATGGCGCTGGCTCTGGTCCTGGTGAGCAGCCGCGTCCCGTGGTTCGCCGCCGCGATCCTCGCGGTCATGTTCGCCGGTACGGCGATTCACCGGTGGGAGCGCGGCGACGGCCGGCTGTGGCCGGTGGCCGTCGCCGCCGTGCTGGTGACGGCGACGCCTCTGTGGGCGATCAACGCGGGGTGGTGGTGGGTTCAGCCTGATGTGTGGAGCTTGACCATCGTCCTGGCGGGCGTCACCTTCGCCGCTGCCATGGTCTGGCGCACGCGCCGCGTGCCCGTCTTCCTCACCTGGCTCGGGACGATCAGCTACTCCCTCTATCTGGTGCACCTGCCGATCCTGCTCGTCGTCATGGAACTGGCGGGGGAGATGCGCTGGTCACCCCTGCCCATGCAGATCGGCATCAGCGTGCTCTTCGTCGGTGTGCTCCTCCCGGCCAGCTGGCTGAGCCACCGATTCATCGAGCGGCCTCTTCAGCGATTCGGCCGCCGCCTGGCTGACCGGAGCTCCTCCGCGGCGCCCGTACTCACGTGAGGACCACCGGGCCGGGTGAGGCTCGGCGGCATCAGCAGGGCGGGACGCGGGAGTCGCGCGGCAGGATCTTCTCCATGAGGTTCGCGACCACGCGGTCCGGCTCCTGAGTGCAGTCCACGCGGAACCCCGGTTCGTCCGCCTCCAACGGCTCGAGGGTTTTCATTTGCGAGTCGAACAGCGCCCCCGGCATGAAATGCCCGGTGCGTGCCTCGACGCGACGGGCGATGAGGTCCGGCGGGGCATGGAGCTCGACGAACACCGCACTCGGGGCCTCGGCGAGAATGGTCTCCCGATATTTCCGTTTGAGTGCCGAGCACGCGACGACCGCCCCTTCCGCTCGTAAGCCGGTGAGAGCGCCTCCGACCGTTACGAGCCACGGGAGACGGTCGTCGTCCGTGAGCGGGACGCCCGAAGCCATCTTGGCCACATTGGCCTGCGGATGAAGGTCGTCGCCGTCGAGGAAAGGCACTCGCAGCCGCTCGGCGAGTAAGCGGCCGACGGTGGTCTTTCCGGCCCCGGACACGCCCATCACTACAACAAGTGGTCGCAGCGGAAATCCCCTTCCTCGGTCTGATGGGCCGATATCGACCCGCGGCATCAGTAGAACTCGACCGTGTCGACGACGTTCACGAGCTCGTGCCCGTCCAGCAGCCGGGTGGCGTTGTCGGCGAACAGCTCGACGACGGCCGCCTCCTCGTCGACCGCGAGGGCCGCGGTGTGCGGACTGATCAAGACGTTGGGCATTCCCCAGAGCGGGCTCGCGGCGGGCAACGGCTCGACCTCGAACACGTCGAGGGCCGCGAACCCGATCCGCCCGTCCTCCAGCGCCGCGATCAGAGCCGGTTCGTCGACCACGCTGCCGCGGCCCACGTTCACGAACGTGACACCGCGCTTGACCCGTGCGAGCAGCCGTTCGCCCACGAGCCGTCTCGTCAGGTCGGTGCCCGGCAGCGCGGACACGATCACGTCCATCTCGCCGGCGACGTCGTCCAATTCGTCGATGCTCACGAACCTGTCGACGTCCAGGTGTTTGGCGTCGGCGTGGCGTGAGGTCGCCGTGACGCTCATGCCGAGCGCGGAGAGAGAGCGGGCGACGGCCCTGCCGATCCCCCCGAAGCCGAGGATCAGCGCCTTCTGCCGGGAGATCTGCCGCGACATCCACCGCTCGCCCCACTGGCGCCGGCTCTTCTGCCGCAGCAGCCGGGGAAGATCCTTGGCGCCGCAGAGGACTCCCAGCACCACGAACTCGGACAGCGGCGATCCATGCACGCCCGCCGACGTGGTGAACGTGACCCTCTGGAAGTGCGACGGGCTCAGCCCGGCCTTCCCGACCTGCTGGCCGCCGCCGGCGGAGGTCGTGTGCACCCACTTCAGGCGCGGATTCGACTGCACCGTACGGGCCAGCGCCGCAGGATCGACGTCGGGGATCCCCAGCAGCGCGTCGGCGGAATCGAGGAGGGCTTCGAATCTTCGCTGCTGCTCCGGAGTCCGCCGAAATCCGGGATCGCCGGAGAAGTCCGCCTGGTGCCGGAGGGGCGGCAGCAACGAGGGATCGAACAGCAGGGTCACGCGCGGTTCGCGTTCCAGAATGAGCTGGTAGGACTCCTCGTGAAGGGGGTTGGCGACGGCAACTCGAAGGTTTTTCCGGCCGGGCGGGAGTCGGTCCCCGTCCGGCTTCCTGTGATCGCTCACTCGCCGGTCAGCTCTCGACGAAGAGTCGCTGGGCGCGTTTCCACGCCTCCACGGAAGTGTCCATGTGCACCTTCATCGCGTGACGCGCCTTGTCGGGGTCACGCTGCTCGACCGCTCGCAAGATCTCCGTGTGCTCCTTCAGCGCGAGTGAGATCGCGCCAGGCAGACGGTCGGTCAGCTGGCGCGCGTTCAGAAGAAGATCCCCCACGCCCTCGAGCACGTTGCGGAACGCCACGTTGTGGCTCGCGACCGCCAGCGCCGCGTGGAAGGCGACGTCGGCGCGGTAGGCGCCCTGCCCGTCCCGGTGGGCGCGTTCGTAGTCGTCGAGGGCGACGCCGATCGCCTCGAGGTCGGCGGGACTCGCCTCGGTCGCCGCCCGCTCGGCTATCGCGGTCTCCAGCACGCGCCGCAGCTCATAGATGTCCCCAACGGCCTGCCCCTCCAGTAATGCGGAGATCGCCGCCGCCTCGACCGCCTCTTCGATCGGGACGGAGGTCACCCGCGCTCCGACGCGTGGGCGCACGTCGAGGTAACCCATGGTCACCAGCGATTGGACCGCCTCCCGGACGGTGTTGCGGCCAACCCCGTAAGCCTCCATCAATTCCTTCTCCCCCGGCACCTTCGAGCCCGGCGGAAACTGGCCACTCTTGATCTTGAACAGCAGGTCGTCGGCGATCGAGGCCGACAGGTTTCTCCTGGTCACCTTGACACGAGGTTCGATCATGTGATCTACTCCATTCATCCTACAAATAGGATTATTCGGATTCTAGCGAGAATCCCCTTCAACAGCAAACTCCCCGGGCCTGCTCGATTCGTGGCGCTACGACGACATAGCCCAGAAGTAACCAGAGAAAGCGGCAATGATGTTGACACGTGAACGACGTCTGCTCCGTGCCGTCACGGTAATCGGAGCGGGCTCAGCACTGGCCGTAGCGCTCACCGCATGTTCCGGCTCCCAGCAGTCGGCCTCCACCAGTACGGCAATGGATCCGGCGCTGGCCAAGTCCGCGAAGGGAAATGTCACGGTCTGCGGGCCCACGGACTCCTCGGGCGTCTGGAAGGCGACGATGGAGGCCTTCAACAAGGCCAACCCGGGGACGGTGGCCAATTATGTGGAGCTGGGAGCGTCGGCCGACGACCAGCTGCAGCAGATTACCCAGCGAATGCAGACGAAGTCGACGCAGTGTGACGTCGTCCGCCTGGATGTGGTGTGGACGGCGCAGCTGGCCGCCCAGGGCTGGCTCGCGGACATGAGCAAAGTCATCTCGGCCAAGCTGGACAAACTCATTCCGTCCACGGCCGGCACCCTGCTCTACAAGGACAAATACTGGGGTGTCCCGTTCTATTCGAACACCGGTCTGCTCTACTACCGCACCGACAAGACGGAGGCTCCGCAGACCTGGCAGCAGCTCTACTCATATGGCGAGGCGGACTCCAAGAAGGGATTTCTCTACCAGGCCTCACAAAGTGAGTCGCTCACTGTGAGCTTTCTCGAGTTGTTGTACAGCGCGGGCGGCGAGATGCTGAACGACAAGGGCGAGGTGGCCGTCAATTCGCCGCAGACGGCCGAAGTCCTCACGTTCATGCAGAACGGCATCAACAAGGGCGCCGCGCCGAAGGCGGTGCTGACGTACGACGAGGACGCCACCCGCCTCGCGTTCGAGTCCGGCGCCGGGGCGACCATGCGTAATTACCCCTACGCCTACGCGGCCGGCCAGAAGTCGGCCATCGCCGGCAAGTTCGCCGTGATGCCGCTTCCCGGCTGGAAGACGCCGGGCAACGGCGTCGGCGTGCTCGGCGGCAGCAACGTCGCGGTCAGCACGTTCTCCAAGAACCAGGCGGGCGCCCTCGCGATGATCGACTTCATGACCAGCGACAGCTGGCAGGAGCAGATCGCGGTCAAGAACGCGCTCGCCCCCGCCGTCGCGGCGGCCTACACGTCCGAGCCGGTCAAGAAGGCGCTGCCGTTCTCGCAGGAGCTGCTGAAGGCGCTGACGAGCGCGAAGGCGCGGCCGGTGTCGCCCGTCTATCCGCAGATCTCGCAGGCGATCTACCAGACCGTGGGGAAGGTGCTCTCCGGAGAGCTGACTCCGCAGGCAGGGGCCTCGCAGATGGCGGACAAGGTCGGCACCGCCCTGAAGACGTTCTGATGGCGATGCGGTTCTCCCGATCCTCGAGGCACCTCTCGGACTCCACCGAGAGGCGCCTCGCGGCGCGTATGGTGGCGCCCGCCCTCATCCTCATGGCCGGCGTCGCCGGCTATCCCGTGCTCTACGCGATCTGGCTCTCGCTGCACCAGTACAGCGTCATCACCCCTGGGCTCTCGCGATTCGTCGGCCTGGGCAATTACGTCGAGCAGCTCACCTCGCGCGCGTGGTGGGAAGCCGTGCGCAACACCTTCCTGTTCACCGCGATCTCGGTCCCGCTCGAGCTGGTCATCGGGATCGGCCTGGCGCTCCTGCTGAACATCGCCTTCCGGTTCAGGACGCTGCTGCGCAGCATCGTGCTGCTCCCGTACGCGATCCTGACGGTCGTGTCCGCCATCACGTGGCGGACCATCTTCGACCCGGACCTGGGCCTCGTCTCCACGATGCTCAGCTCCCTCGGCCTCACCGACGCCGGCGTGGTCTGGCTGGGGCAGAGCGGATACGCGATGACGGTGGTGATCCTGGCGGACGTCTGGAAGACGGCGCCCTTCGTCGCGCTCCTGGTGCTCGCCGGGCTCCAGGTCATCCCCGCCGACCTGCGGGAGGCCTCGCAGATCGACGGCGCCGGCGCTCTGCGGCACTTCTGGAGCATCACGCTGCCCCTGCTGTGGCCCGCCATCGCGCTGGCGATGATCTTCCGTACGCTCGACGCTCTGCGCGTTTTCGACCTGCCGTTCGTGCTGACGCGTGGCGCCTACGGCACGGAGACGATGTCCGTCCTGGCCTACCAGACCTTGCGCGGCAACCAGCTGATCGGCGAAGGATCCGCGGTGTCGATCCTCACGTTCGCCATCGTCATGCTCGTGTCCTTCCTCTACATCCGCTTCGCCGGCGGCAACATCCGATCGGTCGTCAAGGGAGGTTCGCGATGAGCAACACCGCCACCGGCCGGCAGCCGTCGCCACGGCGAAGGGCCCGACGGCGCGGTCCGGAGCACAACCCGCTGGTCTGGTGTGCCATGGCCGTCGTCATGGTCTTCTCGATCGTGCCGGTGTACTGGCTGGTCAACACGTCGTTGAAGACCGGGCCCGACCTCTCGACGGCGAGTCTCACCCCGCCGCGCCCCACTTTCGAGAATTACCTGGCGGTGCTCGGCGACAGCCAGTTCGTGGGCGCGCTGGTCAACTCCGTCATCGTGGCGACGACGACGACCCTGCTCGCGCTCGCCGTCGCGTCGTTCGCCGCGTATCCTCTCGCGCGGCTCAGGATGCGCGGCAAGTTCCTCATCCTGAGCATCGTGCTGTCCGTGACGACTTTCCCAGGTATCGCGATCGCCGCGCCGATGTTCTCCCTGTGGAACGATCTCGGGCTCTACAACACGCTGGTCGGGCTGATCATCCCCTATCTGACGTTCACCCTGCCGTTGTCGATCTACACCCTCGTGTCCTTTTTCAAAGAGATCCCCGTGGAGCTCGAGGAGGCGGCGTACATCGACGGCACGTCCCCGTTCCAGGCCTACTACAAGGTCATCCTCCCGCTTGCCGCACCCGGCATAGCCACCGTGGGGATCCTCGCGTTCATCTTCGCCTGGAACGAGTTCCTGCTCGCGGCCACGCTGACGTACAGTCCCGAGGCTCGCACCGTCCCCGTCGCCATCGCGTTCTTCACCGGCGCGAGCGAGTACGAGCAACCGCTCGGCACGATCAGCGCCGCGTCCGTGATCATCTCGATCCCGCTCGTTCTCCTGGTTCTGGTCTTCCAGAGAAAGATCGTGTCCGGCCTCACCGCGGGAGCAGTCAAAGGATGAACGCCCAGAACGGACGGTGGTGGCGCGAGGGCGTCTTCTACCAGGTGTACGTGCCGTCGTTCCAGGACGGCGACGCGGACGGATTCGGCGATCTGCGGGGCGTGGAGCGGCGCCTCGACCACATCGCGGCACTCGGCGTGACCGCGGTGTGGCTGAGCCCGATCTATGCGTCGCCGCTGCTGGACTTCGGTTACGACGTGTCCGGTCACACGGAGGTCGGGACGGTGTTCGGCGATCCGGCCACCTTCGATCGCGTCGTACGAGGGGCGCACGATCGAGGGCTGCGTGTCGTCCTCGACTACGTGCCCCAGCACACCTCCAGCGAACATCCCTGGTTCCGCGACGCGCTGTCGAGCCGTGACAGCACGCACCGGGACTGGTACCTGTGGCACGATCCGAAACCGGACGGCAGCCCGCCCAACAACTGGGCCTCCGCCTTCGGCGGCCCCGCCTGGACCTTCCACGAGCCGACCGGGCAGTACTACTACCACGCGCACCTGCCCGAGCAGCCGAGCCTGAACTGGCGCAACCCGGCCGTCCGGGAGGCGATGTTCGAGGTCATGAGGTTCTGGCTGGACCGCGGGGTCGACGGGTTCCGCGTGGACGCGTTGTGGCGGCTCATCAAGGACGCGCAGCTGCGCGACAACCCGATGATGGAGGACGGCGGCGAGTCGTTCGAGATCGGCGGCGCGGCCGCGCACACGACGGTCCGGCAGATCCAGAAGTACACCGCCGACCAACCCGAGCTCCCGGGCCTGCTCGCGCAGATGCACACGGTCATCGACGAGTACGACGACCGGATGCTGATGGGTGAGCTCCACCTCAAGCTCGAACGCGTCGCCGCCCTCGGCACGCGGGGGCTGGACATCGCGATGAACTTCTCCCTCATCGACGCCCCCTGGAACGGCCTCGACCTGGCGACACTCATCCAGCGCTACTACGCCGCGCTCCCGCCCGGCTCGCACCCCAACTGGGTGCTGAGCAACCACGACAGGTCCCGGCTCGCCAGCCGCATCGGGACGGAACGCGTCCCCGGCGCGCTGGCCCTGCTGCTCACGCTCAAGGGGACGCCGACGCTCTACTACGGCGACGAACTCGGCCTGCCCGACGCCCCGGTCGAGGCCGGGCGCGCCCGCGACTGCGCCGAACTCCGCGCGCCCGGCCTCGGACTCGGCCGGGATCCCCAGCGGATGCCCATGCCCTGGGAGGCGACGCCGTCGCACGCCGGATTCACGCCCGACGACGTCGAGCCGTGGTTGCCCGTACCAGCGTGGGCGGGACGGTTCAGCGTCGAGAGCCAGGAGCTCGACCCCCGCTCGCTCCTCTCCCGCGTCCGGGAACTCCTGAAGCTCCGGCGAGAGCTGGCCGTGCTGCGTCAGGGCGGCATCACCGTGCTCTCCGCCGGCCCGGACCATCTCGCCTACCTCCGTGGCGACGGCGAGAACTCGCTCGTCGTGGCGGTGAACCTTTCCGACCGCGACCGGACGGTCGCGTTTCCCGGGTCCCGGAGCACGCTCTGGTCATCGCATGCGACCGTCGGCGAGGGAGACCGGCTGCCCGGTGCGGTCACTCTCGCGCCTTTCGAAGCGCGACTCCTGCGGTGACAGTCCGGGGGTCGCGCGTGCCGGCCAGGCTCGGCGAATAAGTTTCCGTGATGGAGTAATCCACAGCCTGGCCGGCTGGCGAGAGATGTACTTCGCCCGCGACCCGGTAGTGGTGCGCCTGAGCGATGCGGCCCGAGCCTCCGTCGAACAGTCGTACGCTCTGGCTCTGGACCTGCTCGAAGCGGGCGCTCCGCGGAACCGGCGGCCACACGAGAGGACATCCCCGATGAGACTCGCCAGGGTCCTGACCGACACTGGCCCGCGGATCGATCTCATCGGAGATCGGCCGGCGGATCGCCCAAGGCGTGCCCGGGATGTCGTCCGTGCTGCTTCCCGGGGTGGGGCACATGCCTTGCCTGCAGGCGCCTGAGCTCTTCAACAGCGAGATCCTCGGGTTCCTCGGCCAGCACGCCTAGCAACCCGGTCCCGCCGGCGGCGACACCTCAGAGGGCCCCTGCGTCGCCTCGTACACTGGCTGGGTGCCCAAACTGTGGAACGAGACGATCGAGGCGCACCGCCGTACCGTGCATGACGCGATCCTGGACGCCACAGTGGAGCTGGTGGGCGAGCGGGGGCTGCTGGCGGTGACGATGTCGCAGATCGCCGAGAAGACCGGCATCGGCCGGGCCACGCTCTACAAGTACTTCCCCGACGTCGAGACGATTCTGGTGGCCTGGCACAACCGCCAGGTCGCCGGGCATCTGGAGCACCTCGTACGGGCGGCTGAGCATGAGAGCGACGCCGGGCAGCGGCTCGAGGCCATGCTGGAGGCGTACGCGCTCATCAACCAGCAGATGGCAGGGCACGGTTTCAGCCCCGACCTCGTCACCCTCCTGCACCGATCGCACGACGCCGGCCACGCCCGGCAGCAGCTGCACGCCATGTTCCGCGATGCGCTGGCCGATGCCGTGCGGGCCGGTGTCATACGTGACGACGTGGCGGCGGACGAGCTGGCCACGTTCTGCCTCCACGCGCTTCAGGCGGCCGGCGCACTTCCGTCAAAAGCCGCTGTCCAGCGGCTCGTCGCACTCACGTTGTCCGGGTTGCGAGCCCGCTGAGCCGGACGCCCGCTCGGGCTCAGCGGGCTTTGGCGGACGGTCGGCGGCGGCGCCAGACGTGGGTCGCCACAAGGGCCGCCTTCACCAGGAGGGCCACCAGGACGACGTCCGCGCCCAGTCCGGCCCAATGCGGAATCGCCAGAACGCCTGCGGCCAGGCCCACGTGAACGCCGATCGCGACGACGGCGGCCACCGTAAGACCGAGCACCGTGTGCCGGCCTCGACGCGGCGTGGCCTTCGCCACGGCGGGCGCCGTTCCGGTGTTCGCGTCCGTACGGTTCCACTCCACGGCCAGGCTGTCCCTTCTGCCCATCCGCGTGATGTTCCTGGTGAGGAGGGTCTGGAGGCGCTGCAGCCCGTCCTCGTCCTCGGCCTCGATCCGTAAGGTCAGGGCCTCGGGCGTGGCCTCCAGAACGCAGGATCCCCCGTCGACGGTGATGGTCCCGCTGGTCTCCGACCACTCGGCCTGGACGTTCTTCGGCCTCTCGCTGCCCATGTGCCGGTCGCGGCCGGGGTGAGCGGGGAAGCCGTGGCCCACCTGGGTGGCGTGGCGGCATAGCTGGACGAGGTATCGGCCGGCGCGTTCGGTTGCGACGCGGGCTTCGGCGGTCGGCATCGGCAGTCCTTTCGGGATTCGGTGAGGGTCGGATTCTGGTGAGCGCGGCGAGCCGGGCCAGGACGCCGTCGGGGATGCGACCGCCGGGCTTCGAGGAACGCCGATGGCGTACGGCCGCGATGACCGTGCGGCGTTCCTGTCATGACGCTGCCTCTCTGTCTCGGTCTGGAACATGTCGTACTATATACATACACTCTGTATCGCAAAATTCCGCAACACCGCGAACAGATGAGGAGCGCTGGACACGTGAGCACGCTCGAAGTCCCAGGAGCCCGTCTCTACTACGAGACCCACGGGAGGGGCCCTCTCCTCCTCCTGATCACAGGCGCCCCTGGCGTGGCCGACGTATATCGAGCCGTCACCCAGCATCTGACCGCCCACTTCACCGTCGCCATCTACGACCGCCGCGGCTTCTCCCGCAGCCTCCTCGAAGGCTCGCAGGACTACGACCGCCGCCTGGAAACCGACGCCGACGACGCTCGCCGTCTGATCGAGCACCTCGGCGCCGGGCCGGCGATCGTCTTCGGCGCCAGTTCCGGAGCCGTGGTCGGGCTGGAACTCCTCGCCCGCCACCCCTCTGCGATCCGCACTCTCATCCCGTACGAACCGCCCGTGACGCGACTGCTCTCCGACGGCGACACATGGGTACGGTTCTTCTCCGAGGTCTACGACCTCCATCGGCGCTCCGGTCCCGAGCCCGCGATGACGCTGTTCCGGGAGCGCACATTCGCCCCCTATGACCACCGGTACATGGCCAACGCCCCGAGAAACGACGCCAACGCCGCCTACTGGTTCGAGCACGAGCTACGCCAGTACCCGCCGGCCCCTCTCGACCTTGCCTCGCTCGCGGCGCACGCCGGTCGTGTCACTCCCGCGGTCGGCCGCGAATCACGCGGACACCCCTGTTACGAGGCGACCGTGGCGCTGGGCACGCGTCTGGGCCGCGACGTGGCCGAGCTTCCCGGCGGCCACATCGGCTTCATCACCGACGCCCCGGCATTCGCCGCCGCGCTCGTCAAGTCGCTCTGACGGGCGCGGAGGGGAGGAGCTCAAACCTGGCCTTCCCTAGTCACCCAAAAAGTGATATCACTTTGCTAGCAAGGTGAAGTCACATAGAAGGGGCGGACGATGGCGAACGCATCGGGTGAGGCCGTACTTGAGACCGCCGTCGTGGACATGCCCGCACCGCGCACGAGCGAGCACCCGGTGCGGGTGGCCAACGGGTTCGTGATGCTGGGGGTGGCGACGGGGCTGGACCTGGCCGGGATAGCGCTGCTCGTCGTGGGGATCGTCCTGCTCGCCGCGGGGGCCGGGCAGGACGGCATGTGGGTGGTCATCGCGAGCAGCCTGATGATCCTGCTCGGGCTCTTCATGTCCGTCGGCCTCACCGCGGTGGCACCGGGGGAGGCCAGGGTGGCGCAACTGCTCGGCCGGTACGTCGGCCCCCTGCGCACCCCCGGCTTCCAGCGGGTCAACCCGATCACGGTGCGCCGGCGCGACGGACGTGACGAAGGTCAACGACGCCGGCGGCAACCCGATCCAGATCGCGACCGCGGTGTTCGAGGTGGATGACTTCGTGGCCATCCAGGCGGGGACGGCCGTGCGGCACATCGCGGCGGTGGTGGCGGCCAGGCAGCGGATCGTCGAGGGGGCGGTCGGCATGGTCGAGATGGCGCTGGCCAAGGTCGCCGAGGACGACGTGGTGGAGCTGGACGAGGAGCGCAAGGCGGCCATGGTCAGCAATCTCATGGTGGTGCTGGTCGGCGACCGCGACACCCAGCCGGTGGTCAACACCGGCACGCTCTACCAGTAATCGCCGTGGAGCGGAAGAAGATCCTGCTGCGGCTCGACCCGGTGGTCCACGACGCGCTGGCCAGGTGGGCCGCCGACGACCTGCGCAGCACGAACTCGCAGATCGAGTTCCTGTTGCGCAGGGCCCTCTCGGAGGCCGGACGCCTGCCCGACAGCGTGGGGCGGATGCGCCCGCGCGGACGGCAGAGGAAGGCACGGGAGGACGACACAGATCAGGAAGAAGAAGGGGAGCAGGCGGATGGAGACGCAAGTGAAGCAGGGTGAGTCACTGACCCGATCGGCCTTCCTACTGGCCTTCGACCTGCGGAAGGAGAAGCTGACCCAGCGGGGAGACCTGGGCTGCCTGCTGCGCGCGGCCACCCTCGCCGAGCTGCTGCTGGCGGGCAACCTGGCGGACGAGTCGGGCAGGGCGCGGGCTCTCACCGCTCCGGCCGCCGAGCCGGGTTCCCTGCGGGCCGTGGTCTGGGAGCAGATCTCGAACTCGCCGCCCCGCTCGTGGCGGCGGTGGGTGCAGAAGCACAACGGCAAGGCGGTCCGCTTGGTACGCGACGAGCTGGCGGCCGCCCGGATGATCGACGTGGAGCGGCGCCGGATCCTGCTGTTCCCGGTCGAGCGGATCACGCCGCGCAAGGCGTACCTGTCGCGCAGGCTGGCCGAGCGCGTCGGCCAGGCCATCCGCGGCGGCCAGCCGGTCGGGCTCCTGGATGAGGACGTCCGCGTCCTGGCGGCGCTGGCCACGGCGGCCCGGCTCAAGACGGTGGTTCCCTCCTGGCGGGAGGCGCGTCTGCGCCGGGACCGGATCCAGCAGCTGTCCGCGCCGGTCGAGCCGATCGCGACCGCATTGCGCAAGAGCGTCGATGAGGCCAGGTCGGCGGCGGCGAGCGGGGGCGGCTGACATGACGCATCACGGCGGCTCATCGCACAGTTCTCGACGGCACCCATGATGGAGGAGAGCACCTGATGCTCGAGATCAGCGAGTTACACAAGCGCTTCGCGGGCGGACCCGACGCTCCCGACGGCAAGATCGCCCTGGACGGGATCAGTTTCGCCGTACGGCCGGGGGAGATGTTCGGGTTCGTCGGCGCGAACGGCGCGGGCAAGACGACGACCATGCGCATCGTGATGGGTGTGCTCCAGGCCGACTCCGGCTCGGTGAGCTGGCAGGGCCGCACGCTCGGCTACGACGACCGGCGCCGCTTCGGCTACATGCCGGAAGAACGCGGCCTCTACCAGAAGATGCGGGTCGCCGAGCAGATCGAATACTTCGGCCGCCTGCACGGGATGAGCGCCGCCACCGCCAAGAAGGCCACCGAGGATCTCATGGAGCGGCTGGGCGTGGCCGAGCGCAGGAACGACCCGGTGCAGGCGCTCTCGCTGGGCAACCAGCAGCGCGTGCAGCTCGCCGTGGCGCTGGTGCACGACATCGAGGTCCTGGTGCTGGACGAGCCGTTCTCCGGACTCGACCCGATCGCGGTGGACGCGCTGGCCACCGCTCTGCAGGAACGGTGCAGGGGCGGCGTGCCGGTGATCTTCTCCAGCCACCAGCTGGAGCTGGTCGAGCGGCTGTGCGACTCGGTCGGCATCGTGTCCGCCGGGCGGATGGTGGCCTCGGGCACGGTGACCGACCTGCGCTCGGCCGAGGACGACACGCTGCGGGTGGTCGTCCGCGATCCGTCCCCCGGCTGGGCGGACGGCCTGCCCGGCACGGTCACCGTGTCCGGCGACCGGCACATTCTGCGTACGACGAACGGCGACGACCAGGAGATCCTGCGCCGCGCCATCAAGGCCGGGCACGTCGAGCACTTCGGCCACGAGCGCCCGACCCTCACCGAGATCTTCAAGGAGGCCGTGGCGTGAACGAGTTGATGCTGGTCGCCCGGAGGGAGATCGTGACGCAGCTCCGTACGAAGGCGTTCGTCACCGGCCTGATCATCACGGCCGTGCTGGTGGCGGCCGTCTCCTTCGCGCCGAAGCTGCTCGACGGGCCTAATTCCTACACCCTCGGCACCGTCAACTCCCAGCGGCTACCGCTGGAGGCCGCCGCCCCGGACTCGGAGTTCACCTGGCGCGCGTTCTCCGACGAGGCCGCCGCCAAGCGGGCCGTGCTCGCAAAGGACGTGGACGCGGTGCTGGTCAACGGCACCAAGGTGCTCACGGACGGGGAGATCGACGACCAGCTCGGCGTGCTCCTGCAGAGCGTCAACCGGGAGGCGAAGCTCGGGGCCGCAGGCGTGTCGATCCCGCCGCTGAAGATGGAGTCCGTGGGCGCCGACACCCGCTATCAGGCCGCGCGCACCGGGCTCGCCGTGGTGCTGGTGATCGTGCTCTTCATGATGCTCATCGGCCAGATCGGGATGGTGGCCATGGGAGTGGTGGAGGAGAAGGGCAGCAGGATCGTGGAGATCCTGCTCTCCACGCTGCGGCCGTGGCAGCTGTTCGGCGGCAAGATCGTCGGGCTGGGCGCGGTCGGCCTGATCAACCTGGTCACGATCCTGACGGTCGGCCTGACCGCCTCCATGGTCTCAGGTATCGCCGGCGACTTCCCGCCCGGCATGCCGGGGCTGGTGGCCGGGGTGGTGGTGTGGTTCGTCCTCGGGTACGCCTTCTTCGCCACGCTGGCGGGGGCGTTCGCCTCGCTGGTCTCGCGCCTGGAGGAGGTCAACAGCGTGCTGACGCCGATCATCATGGTGATCATGGTGAGCTACTTCGTGGCCTTCTACGCCACCATCGATCCCACGGGTACGCCGGCCATGGTCATGTCGTACGTGCCGCCGTTCTCCTCGATCGTCATGCCGGTGCGGATGGCCGCGACCGAGGTGCCGCTGTGGCAGGCGGTGCTCGCCACGGCGGCGATGGTGGCGGCGGTGCTCGCGGCGCTGGCCTTCGGCGCCAAGGTGTACCAGCGGGCGGTGCTGCGGACAGGCGCCAGGGTCAGGCTCGGCGACGTGGTACGTATGCGCTGAATGGGACGATCTGGCCAAGACCGCCCGTGTCACCTCGGGCAGCTTCGGGGGCCGATGTCCTGCCCGGCGCCGAGGATGGTGACCTGGCCAGGGGTTTCCGGTGCCAGGGCGGCGGCCGTGCAGACGATCTGGTCGATGGCCAGTGCGGGTAGTTGGCTTGGCGGGGTGGACAGGGTCACCACCAGGTGGCCGGCGGGTTCGGCGGTCATCGAGAACGGGCCGGCTTCGGGTGGGACGTCGGTGGTGAGCCCTTGCGTTCGTTCTCTCGGGGTGGGTCCGGTGGCCAGC
>NZ_JBSFTC010000065.1:0-44706 GCF_053590415.1 Nonomuraea sp. NPDC003201 | reverse complement strand
CGCCGGTGCCCGCCGGCGCCCGCGCGGTGGCCGCCCCGATGCCCGAGGAGGCCCCGGTGACCAGGACGTGGGCGTCGGCGAGCCTCATGGCCGCCCGGCCGAGGCGTCGGTTCGGGTGCGAGCATCGGCCCACCTGTTTCCGTGACGATGCGTGACGTGGCGTACAGCCGTGTGCTTTCCACTCCCGCGCCGTCCCAACCGGCCGGACGCCCCCGGCACTGTGGACGCTGCGTCAAGGAAGTGTGGACTCCCGGGTGACACCTCCCCCGCGGCGACGAGGGATACTGGCCGCGATCTCGCACCACAGACCCCTCAGGAGCGCAGCACACGCGTTGCCAGGCAATCTGCTGACTTTCCGTCAACGGACCCGTGCCGTGCCCCCTCTACCGTTCTAAGAGGAATTCATGCGTCTGTTCCGAACATTAAACGCCACGGCCGCGGCACTGATGGTGATGGCGGTCACCGCCTCCCCCGCCGCCGCCGCGCAGACCCCGACGTACGACTTCCACAAGCAGGTCTTGTGGGCGTCATACGGGAGCGGGGAGACGAGGACCTGTTTCCGGCTCCCCGCCGTGGTGAAGACCAAGAACAACGTGCTGCTCGCTTCGCCGAGAAGCGCATCATGAGAAACTGCAACGACCACGGCCCGTTCGACGTCGTCATGCGGCGCTCCACCGACCACGGCCGCGAATGGGACGACAGCACCACGGTCCTGCGCAGCACCACGGGAGCGGCCCTCCAGGGGAATGCGACGGTCGTCGCGGACTCCACCGGACCCGTGTTCCTGTTCACCACATCCGAGCCCACCACGGACCAGCACCTCCCGCGCACCCCGAAGGTCCAGGTCAGCACCGATGATGGGGCGCACTGGTCGGATCCGAAGGACCTGTCGAACGTCATCAAGGCCCCGGCGGGGGCCGGCGACTGGTTCGCCACCGGTCCCGGGCACGGGATCGAGCTGACCCGGGGCGCTCATGCGGGACGATTGCTGGTGCCCGTGTACTTCACCGTCGGCACCCGGCAGAGCGTACGGCTCATCTACAGCGACGACCACGGCACGACCTGGAAGACCGGCGCGACCGCCACCTACGACCAGTCCGTGCTGGAACTCGGCGAGCAGACCTTGGTGGAGCGGACCGATGGCAGCGTCCTCGTGATCGCTCGCAACGGCCAGGTCGACGACCCGACCTCCGTCCACGGCATGGCCCAGGCGGTGAGCACGGACGGGGGCCTGACCTTCGCCGGCGACTTCCGCGTCAACTCCAGCATCATCGCCCCGCCGACCCACCCCGCGCTGCTGCGCCAGCGCTGGGACGGCGGCCCCTACAGCCGCATCCTGCTGTCCGCGCCCGCCACCCCCAAGACCGCCGGCAACAACCCGGTGGGGATGAACGTCCGCTCCTCCTTCGACGAGGGCGCGACCTGGCAAAACTGGGACGGCAACGTCAACAACGCGGGCCTGCGCATCGACAACGACCACGGCGGCTACTCGGACATGGTGCTCATCGGCAACGGCGCGATCGGCGTCCTGTACGAGGCGGGCGTGATCCGCTTCCGCGACGAGATCCGCTGGAACTGGTTCTGGGAGAGCGCCATCGGCCTGCGCTGAGGATGCCGCTGCCGTAGGTGGCGCCGCCGTGGATCATCACGAGCAGGTTGGGCAGGCAGCCGCCGCCGTAGCCGATCACCGGGCCTGTTGGGTGCGAGAAGTTGGTCATGGTGGTTGACCTGTGGCTATGCGGCTCGAGCGTGGTGTGGGCTCGGGCATTGCGCCTGCCGATAACCACATCCGCCCAGGTCATAACTCTGCGATGGCTTCGCTTGGCGACGCGAGCTCCAGCCACCAGGAAAGGCGAACGCGTGCGGCATGATGATCGGCCGTGCTCCTTCGCCTGACCTATCTCACAGGGCAGCCGGGTTCGAGCCCCGGATCGTGCAGGAGGCCGTGGGAGATGCAGACCATTGTGGGGCTGGTCGCGGCGGGGCTCGGGGTGTCGATCGTGCCGGAGTCGGTGGCCCGCCTCCGCCGCGGCGACGTCGTTTTCCGGCCGCTGTCACCACCGACCCGCGTGGTGACCCTGGACCTGACCTGGCGCACCGGCGACCTCAACCCGATCGTCCATAACGTCCGGGCCCGGTTCCCTCCACCCCCAGCCCCTGCCTAAGGGCTTGCAGAGGGAACCCCCGGCTTTCGAAACTCGACATTCCGATCCCGAAGAAGACCGTCGATGTCATGCCCGCCGCAGACGCGTGACCAGGCACAACACCCACGCCCAGCGACATGTCACTTCGGCGTGCCCGCAGGCGTTTCCGTGGCTCGCAGCCCCTGTGGCGCTTTCCGACCCACCGTCCACAGCCAGGCCGGCGAGCGCGGTCCGGCCTGAGGGCCGGGGGCGAACGTTTCCCGATAGATGATCTTTCGCTCGCTTTTACGGACGGGTTGATTGGCTGACCACGACCGTGATCTTGATCGCCAATCTGAGGAGTGACATGGGAGTCGAGCGAACGGATTCCGGCGTGTCGCGGCGCCAGGCGTTGCGCGCCTCAATGACAGCGGCCTCCTCCGCCCTGGTGGTGACCCAGACGGGAGCGACACCGGCCCGGGCAGGAACGGGGGTGGCCCAGGCGGGCGCGGACTCCGGGGCCGGTGCGGTCGTCGCCGGTCCGCGTGGCCAGTTCGCCCACAACGTGCAGGTTGTCGGCTACACCGACATGGATCATCGGCCGGCCTTCAAGCTCGCGATCCGTCGCGTGGGCGATCGGTGGTACCTGTACACCGGTCACTTCTGGCACTCGGGCTGGAGCGTCGTGGACGTCACCGATCCGCGGCGGCCGGAGGTGGTGGCGTTCGTGCCGGGGCCGAAGGACACCTGGACGCTCCAGGTCGATCTGCACGGCGACATCATGGTGACCGCGCTGGAGCAGATCTTCCCCAATTTCGGCGGCGATCCCGGGGCGTCTTTCGAGGAAGGGATCTACATCTGGGACATCAAGGACCCCGTACGCCCGCGACGGCTCGGCCATTACACGACCGGCGGCACCGGGACGCACCGCAACCTCTATCCGGGTGGACGCTACGTGCACGTGGCGGCGGGCGCGAAGGGATTCCGCGGCAACATCTACACCATCGTCGACATCGGGAGCCCGTCCCGGCCCAGGGAGGTGGGTCGGTGGTGGGTGCCAGTGCAGCGGGACGGCGAGAAGGGGACGCCCGCCGCCGAGCTGCCGCACACGCACGGCTTCTGCTGCGCGAACGGCGCGGACGTGTCGCTGCACGGTCCTCCGTACGTCACCGGCAACCTGGCCTACCTGCCCTACGGCGCGGCCGGGCTGGTCGTGCTGGACATCTCTGACGTGACCGAACCCAAGCCGGTCGGCGGCCTGAACTTCAGTCCGCCCTTCCACTCCCGCTTCGGCGTGCACGGCGTGCTCCCGATCCCGGACAGGAAGATCGCCTTCGCAAACTCCGAGGACGTCTCTTACGGCAAGGGCGCCGCCCCGCACGCCTCCATCGTGGACATCTCCGACCCGGCCAACCCCTGGCTGCTGTCCCTGCTGCCGACACCCGAACCTCCACCCGGAGCGCCGTACGCCGACTTCTCCGGTAGGGGCGGCTGGAGCGGGCCGCACAACATCAACCACCACCAGCACCACCCGGACGTGCAGAAACAAGGCGACCTCTTCTACGTCGCGCACTTCAACGCGGGGCTGCGGATCTATGACGTCTCCAACACCCGCCTGCCGCGCGAGGTCGGCTACTTCGTACCCCCGGACCCCGTCCGCAGGTACGGCCCGATGCCCGAGGGGGAGTTGGTGGCCCAGACGGAGGACGTCGTGGTGGATACCCGCGGCTACATCTACGTCTCCGACAAGAACCAGGGCATCTACGTCCTGCGCTACATCGGTCGCGGCAGGGACTGACGGAGCAGGTCGAGGAAGCGACGGGCGGACGGTTCGAGGTGTGCCGCGCCCAGATGGCCGAGGTGCCGATGCCGAAGCGCCCGCTCTCGGTGCGCCGGTGGACCACGCCCGGATGACCCGGGTTCCGCACCGCTACTGCGAGCGGACCGGCTGCTTCGAGCACGTCACCCCTTAGGCATCTACGCCGGCCTTTACATGGCTTTTCGGTGTTCGTTGATTGTGTGTTGACCCGCACCTTGTTGATCCACTTCTTGGAGTGTCATGAAGCTGAAGACCGTTCTGACCGCGGCGACCGTGGTCGCGTGCCTGTCCGTGCTCACATCGCCCGCGGCCGCGAGCGCCGTCCCGCCCGATCCCGCCCCCGGCGGGCCGCAGCGTCCCTACGAGCCCGACGTCGAGGGCACCAAGAACATCGATTCGCTGTCGGTGACGGCGACCCGCGGGGCCGGCCGGAGCGTGACGATCGCCTTCGACCGGCGCAGCCGGGCCGAGACGGGGAAGGTTCCCGCCGGGGCGCGGCGGTTCGTGTTTCTGTTCGACCGGTCGGTGAGCTTCAATCCCGGTGCCTTTCCCACTTGCGCACGTACCGTGATCGAGAAGCAGGGGGCGCAGGCGTGCCCGGCGGGGTCGCGGATCGGCGGCGGGCTCGGGGAGTCCGCGGACGGGCAGTCGCAGGAGGTGCTGGCCTTCAACACGCGGGTGGGGCCGCTACCCGGGGTGCTGGTGGTACTGCCCACCTCCGGGGTGATCCTGGAGCAGACCTTGGAGCGGGTCTCGGACCCGTACCGCAAGGACTACCGGTGGGTGCTGGACGAGATCCTGCCGCCCACGTCCGTGCCGCCGCAGGAGCGCCCCGGGACCACGCGGTTCCAGCTCTCCTTCGGCGCCACCCGCCAGTACCAGGGCCGTACGACCGGCTTCGCCGAGACTGTGGCCGAGCCGGGCGACACGCTGACCTTCGGCCTGTGGAGCGAGTTCGTGACCGGCCAGGTCGTCCTGCCCACCGCCCGGACGCCGCTCATGGCCGGTGCGGATGGCGGGCGATGAGCCGGGCCGTGCCGTCCCGGCGATCGCTGACGGAGACGGGCTACTCGCGAGCGCCGGCATCATCAAGATCCGCGCCGGAGTCGAAGGCACCATCCGGCAAGCCGTCGCCATCACCGGCATACGCCGAGCCCGTTACCGCGGACTCCGCAAAGTCCACCTCGAACACGTCATCGCAGCCACCGCCCGCCTGGTGGAACGGCCACCCTCTCGATCGCACCCGAACCAGCCACCTCGCCCGCCTCGACCACGCTCTCACCACCTGAACCCGAGTTAGCCAGCAGGGTCTTGAGTTATCGGGGTCCAGACCGACTCGGCGGTTTCGCCGCTCGGCTCAGGCCGGAGTTGGCCACCGGTGATACATACCCGGTAGAAGATGCCGACATTCTGGTGCTCGGACAGGCCGGGCAAGCGGTCGGCCGCGGGGAGCCGCTCGCCCTTCGGTCCTACGTGATGAGCGAGCAGAACCCGTCCGTCCTCGATGCACAGGCCATGACCGCGAACGTGGACACCAGACGCCCACGCCGCCGATCGAGCTGAAACTCAGCGCACCGACTTGATCGGCATCACGAGGAACGCGGACGCCACCCCGGTCACCACCATCGCCAGGTAGAGGGTGGTGAAGCCGCCCAGCGAGTTGATCAGTACGCCCGCCAGCGCCGAGCCGAAGACGTACGGCAGGACGTTGGCGATCTGGATGACGCCCAGGTCCTTGCCCCGGTGCTCGGCCTTGGGCAGCACCTGGGTGACCAGGGCCTGGTCCACCGCCTGGTAGCAGCCGATACCGACGCCGAGCAGGACCGCGCCGACGATCGTGGAGGGCAGCGTGTACCAGAAGGCCATCGAGACGCCGGCCACGCCCACGCAGAAGGAGGCGAGGAAGACCATCCGCTTGCGCTTGAGGGTCCTGTCGGAGATGCGCCCCGCGGGTACGGCCACCGCGCACACCGCGACGGTGTAGATGAAGGTGACGACCAGCGTGGTGGTGTCGGGGTCCACCCGGACGGCGTCTTTGAGGTACTGGTACATGAACAGCAACCCGAAGGCGTTGGAGAGCTGGATCATGAAGCGCTGTCCGAACGCCCAGGCGAAGTCGCGGTGTTTGAAGGGCGAGACCAGCCCTGACAGCAGTTCGCGCGGGTTCAGCGGCGGCCGTTCGGCGGCCGTCAGCCTCACCCCGCGGGTGCGCAGGGCGAACGGGATGGCGAGCAGGATGACCGCGATGCCCAACCCGGCGTACGCGTTGAAAATGCCGGTCAGCAGCACGCCGACCATCGCGATCCCGGCCAGCGGGCCCACGGCCTGCGCGACCGCCTGCATGCCGGAGACCGTGGCGCGCTGGTTGACGGGGACCTCGTCGGGAACCGCCGCCAGCAACGAGGTGAGCAGGCAGTTGTAGCCGATCTGGAAGACCGACCAGGCGATGACCAGGCCCAGCATGGTGGTCTGCATGCCCTGGACGAAGTAGGCGCCACCGGCGAGGATCGCGCCGGAAATCACCCAGATCTGCCGCCTGCCGCGGCTGTGCAGCGTCCGGTCGGAGAGGACGCCGACCAGGACCGAGACGATGATCGCCACGAGGGAGGCGGCCATCCCCGCGTAGCTGGTGATGGAGACGGCGAGGGCGCTGTCGCCGCCCGCGATGGCGTTGGCGTGACGGGGGAGGAGGATCTGCTGGCTGGCGTAGTAAGCCAGGAAGGCGCCGAAGATCGACATCGTCCAGTAGCTGATCCACCGGCCGGTGGCCGGCTGCTGCGGTTCGTCCAGGGCTGAGCGTGCTGAGGTGAGGGTCATCGCGGTCTCCTAGGACAGCCCGACGCGGAGGGCTCCTGCGGCTTCGAACATGGCGGCACTGGCGGCTCGCCCGACACCGGTGGCGTTGACGAACGCGTGGATGAGTCCCCTGTGAACGCGCAGCGCGGTGGGGACACCCGCTTCCCGCAGGCGTTCCGCGTACCGGATGCCCTCGTCGCGCAGCACGTCGAATCCGGCCACGGCGACGTAGGCGGGGGGCAGCCCGGTCAGATCCTCTGCCAGGAGCGGCGAGGCCCGGGGGTCCAGTGCGGCGTGCTCGTCCGGCAGGTAGTGGGTGCGATACCAGTCCATCTGGGCCTCGGTCAGGAAGAAGCCCTCGGGGAACAGGGTGTAGGAGCGGTGCTTGGCGGACATGTCGGTCCACGGGAAGAACAGCAGCTGGAAGGCGGGCGCGGGGCCGCCTTCCGCGACGGTGACCTGGGAGACCACCGCCGCGAGGTTGCCGCCCGCGCTGTCGCCGGAGACCGAGATCCTCGACGGGTCCGCGCCCAGCTCGCCCGCGTGTTTCACGGCGTGGCGGAAGGCGGCGACGCCGTCCTCGATCGCCGCGGGAAACTTGTGCTCAGGGGCAAGCCGGTAGTTCACCGAGAGCACGGCCACCTCGCTGTGCTGGGCGAGGAATCGGCAGACGGAGTCGCAGCTGTCGGTGCTGCCCACGACGAACCCACCGCCGTGGAAGTAGACCAGCAGGGGAGCGGGGGCCGTCAGGCCGTACGGCCGGTAGAACCGGGTGGGAACCTGGCCGTCGAGCACCAGCTCCCGGACCTCCGCCATGGGGATGGGGGGTCCACCGAAGATCCCCGCCTCCGCGTCGGTCTGCGCGCGGCCCTGGGCCAGCGGGAGCTTGTCGAAGGTCGGTCCGCTCAGCTTGTCGAGCAGTCGCAGGATCAGCTGTGTCTCCGGATGGAGGTGCTGGTTGTCGATCTGAACGGGCTTGCCCGCCGCCAGTCGCTGGAGCCCGACGGGCAGCGCCCCGGCCAGCCTGAACAGGGCGGTCGCGGCCCGCTCGATGAGGACGTCTTTCATGCCGATCACCATTCTTCGGACGTTTGTCCAAAGTAGGGTGAGGTCGGACGATTGTCCAGACTTGATTAGAATGCTGATCATGGCTAACCGACCTGCCACGCACCGCGCCAGCGGCCTGGCCCGGCGCGAAGCGCTCCTTCGGGCCACGGTCGAGATCGTCGCCGAGCGGGGCATCGGCGGCGCCACCCACCGGGCGATCGCTTCCCGCGCGGGCGTTCCGCTCTCGACCACCAGCTACTTCTTCGGCTCCCTGGAAGAGATGATCACCGAGGCGCTGCAGGGGGTCGTGGAACGCTCGGTGGCTCGCATGAACGCCCTCGTCGAGCGGCTGGTCAACGAGCCGCTCAGCCGGCGGGAGGTCGTCGAGCGCTACGCCGACGTGCTGCTGGCGATTCCGCGTTCGGAGGTCGTCGCCCAGTTCGAGGCCTACCTCGACGCCTCCAGGCGTTCGGAATTGGAGCAGGTCGTGCACGGCGTGCTCGCCTCGTTCGAGGAGGTCGCCCGCCGTTCTCTCGCGGCCGAGGGAGTCGAGCGGCCGGAGGAGGCGGCACGAGCCTTCGTCGCTCTGGCCGACGGTTTCGCCCTGGCCCGGATGGCGCGGCCGGAGCCGCAGGCGGATCGGCGGGCGCTGGTCGAGGGCATGAGCGCGCTGCTGGTCGGTTACCTGGCGTCACGGGGTCCCGGAGAGGGGACCCCGTGACGGGAGGCGTCAGGCGGCGTCGAGCGCAGCGGTGATCTTGCGCTTCATGTCCGCGACGGTAGGGCCGGGCTGGCCCTGGTGGGTGCGGGCGGCCGCGTCGACCGCGACCAGGACGGTGCCGCGGAAGTTGCCGGCCTCCGCCGTGTCCTGCTTCTTGAGCAGGAGCATGGCCTCCGTGAGGGCGGGCAGCACCTGATCGGCGATCGCGGCCACGGACTTGCTGGCCAGCTTCATGTCCTTGGGGTACTCGGCGAGGACGTGCCCGATCGGGCCGGTCGCTGAGGACAGGGCGATGGAGCCCTCGGTGGCGGCCTTGTGCGGCTTGCCTGCGGCGTCAATCGTTATCTTGGGTTGTTGGCCTGTTCTCCCAGGTCAGAGCGCGATGGTCTTGTCAGGCACGTAAGGCACGTGGACCGGCCTCGAAGGCACGTTGCGTCGAAGGCCATGCCGTGGGTGTTCGGCCGAGTTCGCGATGCTCATCAGGGCCGAAATCGGCGTGAGGGCTGGTCTGGGCCGGCCGCTGCGTCGCCGTCGTCGTGCTGCGGGGTCGTGTTGGGCGGCGCTGCGGGCGGAGGTTTCCTCGCCGAGGCGGACGTAGCGGCCGAGGCTGCCCAGGTCTTGGCGGCGGTACTTGGCCTGGAGTTCGGGGGTGGTGCGGCCGGCACGGCCAGGAGGTCGCGTCCCAGGTCGCCGCCGTGTGGAACAACTGACCGTACGTGGCCGGGTCATTGGCGGGAGGTGAACCGGCGTCGCCGGGTCAAAGCCGTGGCCACCATGTGGCCCGACCCACCGCCCAGGCCGGCGCCGGGATGGGTGGAGGCCCCGATGTGCCAGAGCCCGCCGACGCCGGTCGCATGCCGTCCCGAGGAGGGCAGGGGGCGCCACAGGTAGCTCTGGTCGAGCTCGCTCGCGCCGCCGTACGGGTCGCCGCTGACCGCGTTGGGATTGCCGGCGGCGAGCTGGACGGGGGTGATGACGTCCCGGGCGAGCACCTTGTCACGCAGGTCGGGGGCGTGCCGGGCGATGCGGTCGAGCACCCGGTCGGCGTAGCCCCCGGCCAGCTCGGAGGTCCAGCCCCCGGAGCTGTCCAGCTCGCCGGCCGCGTCCCCACGTGGCGCGAAAGGCACCTCCTGGAGCTGCAGCCAGAGCGCCGCGGCGCCCTCGGGCACCCGGCCGGGGTCGAGAACGTACTGCTGGCCGACGACCACCGTGGGCCGCCCTGGCAGCAGGCCCGCCTCGGCCTCCGCGCATGCGATGCCGGTGCTGCCCGAGCCGTCGGCCAGGTGGACGAGCGGTATCCGGCCAAGCCGCTCGTCCCGCCAGCCGAGCGGCCCGGACAGCGCGACGTGGATCTGCATGGCCGCCCGGCCGTACCTGAAGCGGGTGGCCTCCTCGCGGAGTCTGGGGTTCACCGATCCTTCGGGGAGGAGGCCGCCGTACAGCGCGCTCGGGGTCACGGAGGCGAGCACGGCACGCCGAGCGCGGATGACGCGGTCGCCTGCCGCTACCCCGGTGGCACGACCGCCGTCGACGATCACGCGATCGACCATCGTGCCGGTCTCCACCTGGACGCCGAGGGCGTCGAACAGCGACCGGAAGGCGTCGAGGAACCGCCCGGCACCTCCGGCGACCACCGGCAGCCCGAACCCGTGCAGGGTCGCGGCGAAGAGCGGCAGCATGAAGCCGCCAGAGGCGTGGTCGGGTGAGAGCCCGGCGTGCAGCAGCCACGGGGCGTAGAGGTGGTCGACCTCGTCCCCGCGGAACCGCTCGCGGGCCCACGCCCGGCCGCTGGTGGCCACCGAGCGCAGCCATCCCTCCAGCCCGGTACGGCCGCCCGAGCGCATCAGGCCCGCCGCATGCCGGAGCAGGGCGGGGGAACGGAGTTCAGCGCCGAGCAGCCCGCCGATCGGCTTCATGGCCCCGCCGAGCCGATTCAGGCAGTCCAGGTAGGCGTCCCGGTCGGCCTGGTACGCGAACCCTTCGGCCGTCCGCACGGGGTCCCGGTGGGCCAGCGTGACCCGGCCGTCGTCGGCCACGCTGGCCGTAACCCAGCCGTCGGTGTTGCGGTATTCAAGGCCGTGCCGGTGCAGCAGCTCGCCGAGGCTCGCGTACGCGCCGCCCGACACGAAGAGCGGGTGCCAGGAGGAGTAGGTGTCGTGCAGGTAGCCGGGGAGGGTGCGTTCCTCAGTGGCGATGAAACCGCCTATGTCCTGGTTACCTTCGACCAGGGCGACCGTCCAGCCCGCCTTGGCCAGTTCGGCCGCGGCGACGAGACCGTTGATCCCTGCACCGACGACGACGGCGTCCACTTCGTCCATCAGTCGCTCCTCCGTTTCATAACTCCTCGTCTTGGTACATCTACGCCATCGCCGGCAAAGAGATCTCCTTGTTCGTGATTCGCGCCGCGGCTTTGAGCGCCGGTGGGCGAGCGCGTGGCGGCCTGGCGGGCGGCTGCCGGCCTGGCAGGCGGACGCGGACGGGCGGCAGGGGCTGTGCCGGGCGAGCCGACGAAGGAGGCAGGCGGGGCGACAGGCGGGCCGGCTCCGAGGGCAGGGGGTGACAGGAGGGTCGGACGTAGCCGACCCGGATCGCGTTCGAGCGTGCCGGCTTCGAGACCGTGGCGCCGAGCTGGGAAGGCTTCAACGCCGCCAGGCTTGAGCAACTGCGCTATGTCGCCGTCGATACCGAGACGGGCCAGTTGGCCGGCTGGGTGGCGGCCTCCCGGGTTTCGGCCAGGCCCGTCTACGCCGGCGTGGTCGAGCACAGCATCTACGTCCACCCTGGCTGCCAGGCGCAAGGGATCGGCCGTTCCCTGCTGGAGGCGTTCGTCGCAGCCGCCGAGGACGCGGGCGTGTGGACCATCCAATCCGGGGTCTTTCCCGAGAACGCCGCCAGCCACGCACTACACCAGGCGCTTGGCTTCCGGAAGGTGGGAGTACGCGAACGCATCGGATGCCACCACGGCGTCTGGCGCGACGTGGTCTTCATCGAAGGCCGCAGCCCGGCTTTCTAAGCCGCCGGCATGGCGGGAAGGCCGCGCACAACGGCGAGGACGCGGATCACGCTCGCGGGTATGGCCGCGGCCAGAGGCCACACCGGGCCGGTCGAGAAGCGCAGCGCTCCGGTCACCATCAGGCCGTCCAGCAGGATCAATCCCAGCGCGCCCGCGATCACGATCACGCGCGTCCGGTGGTAGGCGCGTGGGTACAGGGCCGCGGCGATGAGCAGGCCGGCGACGGTCAGCAGCGCGACGCCGTACAGGACTTTGATCGGTGTGTGCACGGGCCAGGTCCACGCCTGGCCCGCGATGAGCGTCGCGGCCCAGATGGCGGCCATGATCGGGCGGGTGACGAGCAGCGTCAGGGCGGTGCGCCGCCAGGGCGAGGCGCGGCCGAACGCGGTCATGATTGTCTCGGCGTCGCCGAACTCGGCGATGGCCGCCCGGGCGGCGACGTCGGGATCGCCGTGGCGGCGTTGCTGATCCTCGTAGGCCTCGTACAGCCCGTCGGCCAGTTCCTCGACCGCTTCGGCGGGCAAGCGAGCGGCCAGGATGTCGAGCTGTGCGGCGATCAGCTCGTGGCCGGCCATGGCCGTGTCCCCAGCGCTGCGGTGATCGCGGTGGCGAACTCCTGCCAGCCGGTGCGTTCCCTGCTGAGTGCGGTGCGGCCGGCGGTGGTGAGTTCGTAGGTGCGGCGGCGGCGCCCGCCGACGACCGACCAGCTGCCGGCGATGAGCCCGGCGCGCTCCAGTCGGTGCAGTGCCGGATAGATCGTGCCGGTGGGTAGGTCGATGCGGCCTTCGGTGGCTTCCCGCAGAGCCTCTTTGACGGCGTAGCCGTGGCGCGGGCCGTCTTCGAGGGCGGCCAGCAGCAGCCCGTCGAGGTGTCCTTTGAGCGCTTCCGCTCTCATAGGTAGTAACGCTATATCGGGCCTTGGCGGGCGGCAACGGTCGGAGTAGCGTCACTATAGGTAGTAATGCAACGCATGGCGGTGTGTGGTGGACATCCTCGGCATCCCGGTCCCTGACGCTGGTCCGGTCTTCCTGGCCGCGCTGGCCGTCCACATTCCCGTCGGTCTGGCCTGCGTTGCGAGGGTGCGGGCAGCCTCGGCGATCGAGACACCGTCGCCGACCAGGCGGCCTAGGGTGGCCAGCTCGGCGAAGCCGATCACGCGCGGCCGGCCGGTCTTTTCTTGCCGGACAGCGTGGCACCGGTGGCCTCGCGGCGCTTGGTGGCGGTCATGCCCTCGGACTGGTGCTCGGCTCGCAGCTCCGGTTCGTATTCCGCGGCCGCGGCCAGGACCGCGAACATGAACCGGCCCTCTTCGGTGCCCAGATCGAAGTTCGCTTCATCTCATGCACCATGACGATCACGCGCCGGTGCGGGACGGCCTGCTTGAGGGTGCGGGCGTACTCCATCGCCCGAGTGAACACCGGCCGCGTTGCCGGGGAGCATGCGCAGGATCAAGTCGACGGCGTCCTCCGAGTGGACTCCTGGAGTCAAGACTTCCTGTAAGAGCAGGCCGCGGATCGCGGCAACGGCGACAGTGGCCATGGTCAGCGCTTCCCCGGTGTCGTGCCCTTCGCGTTCCGCGAGTGAGGCCAGCATTTTGGTCAGGTCGTCGAGCGAGTCGATGAACTCGCGGAAGTCCTCCGGCCTGTACGCGGCCAGTCCTACGACGTGGAAGAAGCCGCGGACACGCGACAACTGCTCCGGGCGGGTGTAGGTCCGGTAGATCGCCACAACGAGGTTGGTGAAGGTGCCCTGCTGGGCGGCTGCGAAAAGGGCCTCGTTGTCACGAGATCGCTGTGCCTTGAGCATGGCCGCCAGGACGCCCGGAAGTGACCCGAAGTGGTATCGCAGGAGGGCGTGGCTGGTCTCGGTCCGGGCGGCGATCTCGCGGAGCGACACCTCCGGTGAGGGAAGGGCCTCGTCGAAGGTGTCGAGGAGCCGGGCCAGGAGGCGCTCGCGTGCGTCGCCTTTGCGTTCCGTGGTTGACAGGATCACTCCTACAGTTTATCCATTGGAAAAGATTGCTGGTGGCGCCGTGTTGCTTCGTACATGGTCGCAGTCAGCTCGCGACGGCGGAGGGAACGACTCGTGGGACGTTTGCAGGTGGTCGGCGCGGCGGTCGCCGACGGGACGGGGCGCGACCCCATAGACGTCGACGTCACCGTCGAAGACGGGCGGATCACCCAGCTCGGGGCCTCCGGCGACGAACCCGGCGAGCGGCTCGACGCCAGGGGACTGACGATGACGCCCGGCCTGATCGACGCGCACGTTCACCTGGGCCTGTCGAGCCCGATCCAGCCGCAGTTCTCGTTCCAGATCAGTGCCGCCGAGATCGCGGCGGACATCTTCGCCACGGCCGGCGCAGCGCTCGACGCCGGCTTCACGACCGTCCGGGACACCGGCGGGATCGACGGTGGCGTCGTCACCACGATCGCGAAGGGCAAGGTCAGGGGACCGCGCGTCCTGTCGTGCGGACCGGTGCAGTGCCAGATCGGTGGGCACGGCTACTACGGAGCCGACTGGGAACCCACCGAGCTGTGGAGTGGCCATCACCTTCCGGGTCTGTGTGCCCTGTCCATGATGTCGGGCAACGCGGACGAGCTGCGAGGCAACGTACGTGAGGCCTTCCGCCGCGGAGCCTCCTTCCTGAAGCTCTGTGTGACCGGGGGAGTGGTCAGCGCTCACGACCGGCTGACCGACACCCAGTTCACCGTGGAGGAGATCGCCGTCGCTGTGCAGGAAGCCACGGCACGGGGCACTTACGTGACGGTTCACGCCCACAACAATGAGGGCATTCGGAACGCGGTCGAGGCCGGGGCGCGCTGTGTCGAGCACGGCACCGACCTCGATGAGCCCACGGCCACCTTGATGGCCACGCGTGGGGTCGCCCTTGTGCCCACGTTCGCCGTCGTCGAGCGACTGCTGCACGACCCCGCGGAAGCCGGCCTCGGCGAGTCGGTCCGCGATCGTGTGCTGGGTGTCCGCGAGCGGATGACCGAGGCGCTCGCTGCCGCCAAGGAGGCCGGAGTGCGGATCGGGCTGGGTTCCGATCTCATCGGTCCGGCTCAGGACCGTCGCGGCAAAGAACTCAGCCTCCGCGCAGCCCTCGAGACGCCGATGGAAGCGCTCGTGGCGGCGACCCAGACCAACGCCGAGATCCTCGGCCTGTCCGGCCAGGTGGGTGTCATCACTCCCGGCGCGCAGGCAGACCTCGTTCTTTGGAACGGCAACCCGCTCGAAGACCCAGAACTGTTCTCCGACCCCACCAACGCCGTCCTCGTGATCCAGGCCGGCCAAATCGTAAAGGACCTCAGATGAGCACCATGTGGCAGGGCTGCCTCGCCTACACCGACTACTTCGAGATGCGCTCCAGCGGTGGGCACGACTACGGCGTCTGGGTCACCACGCCACCGCGTTACGACCCTGCCACGGCGCAAGCGCCTGTCGTGTACGTGCTCGACGGCAATTGGGCCGTGGGCATGACCGCCCCACTCATCGTCACGCAACTGGACCCCATGCAGTCGATTCAGCCCTACGTCCAAGTCAGCGTGGGTTACGCAGGCGAGGAGGCAGAGCACTGGGAGCGGTTGCGCAACCGCGACCTCGTGCCCCCCGGCGAACCCATCGCGAAGGAGTACATCGATGCGGTGGAGATGGGGGTCGAAGCGGGCGCGATGACTCGCGAGCAAGCCGACGCCTACCTCGCTGAATTGAGCGACAGCCGCGGGGATATGTTCCTGAGCTTCCTTACCGACGACCTACACCCGCGGATCGAAAGCGACTACGGCACAGCCCCGAGCGGTCACGGCCTCTTCGGCTATTCCTACGGCGGACTCTTCAGTCTCTACGCCTGGCTCACCAATAGCACCTTCTTCGAGAGCATCGGCGCGGGCAGCCCCGGCATTGTCAATGCAGACAGTCAGGTCTTCGCTCGTCTTGAAGCAATGGGTGACACCCTGCCTGCTACCAAGCTTCACGTGACCTTCAACGACCGAGAGATCCTCGGAGACGTGGCGGTCTACCAGAATCTCGCGAAGAACGCGGCCACGTTCCTTCACCGCCTCACCTCACGCAGCGGATCCGTCACCAGCGCACTCATGCACGAAACGCACGTGACTGGGCTGCAGGCCTCGTTCCTCAGTTATCTCAGGACCTGCCGTGCCCGGTAAGCGCACGGACGTCGTGGTGATCGGGTCGGGGGTGATCGGCGCGTCGGTCGCCTTGGAACTCGCCCGCCGTGGCTGGCATGTGACGGTGGTCGACAAGGCGGGGGGCGCCGGCCACGGCTCCACGAGTGCGTCCAGCGCGGTGGTGCGGTTCAACTTCTCCACCGCCGCGGGCGTCGCCACCGCCTGGGAGGCGCACTTCGGCTGGAGGTCGTGGGCGGAGCACCTTGGCCGCGACGTCGGGCCGTTGGCTCGGTACGTACGGTGCGGGATGGCGATGCTGGACGTGGACGTGGCTCCTCGGTCGGTGTACCTGCCGTTGTTCCAGAACGCGGGTGTCCCGTTCGAGGAGTGGACGAGTGCGGACCTGTCGGAGCGGATCCTGGGTGTCGACGTCGGCAGATACTGGCCACCGAAACGTATCGACGACGACGAGTTCTGGGCCGAGACCGAAACCACGCTGGGTGCCGTGTACACACCTGATGCGGGGTTCGTGAACGATCCGCAACTGGCGGCGCAGAATCTGGCCGCCGCCGCGCGGGCACACGGTGCCGAGTTCCGGTTCCATACGTCGGTGCGCGGGATCGAGCGGGCTCATGGCCGGGTCACCGCGGTGACACTCGCGGACGGGAGCAGGATCCCCTGCGGCGTGGTGGTCAACGCCGCAGGCCCATGGTCGACCCGCATCAACGAGCTGGCCTCGGTCGGATCCGACTTCACCGTGGGATGCCGGCCGTTACGGCAGGAGGTCGCGCACGTCGCGGCCCCCGTGGGTTTCGGCGCCGACAACCGCGCCGGGATCTGCGTCGCGGACATGGACCTGGGTATCTACCTGCGCGGTGAGGCCGGCGGGGGACTGCTGGTGGGTGGTACGGAACCGGAATGCGACCCGCTGCAGTGGGTGGACGACCCGGATGCCGTCACCGCGCATCCGACGACGGCGGTGTTCGAGGCCCAGGTGACGAGGGCTGCGCGACGGCTACCGGCGTTGGAGATACCGAATCGGGCTCGCGGAGTCGTGGGAGTCTACGACGTCGCCGACGACTGGACGCCGATTTACGACCGTACGGAGCTGGACGGGTTCTACGTCGCCATGGGGACGAGCGGCAACCAGTTCAAGAACGCGCCGGTCGTCGGCAAGTTCCTCGCCGCGATCATCGAACAGACCGAGAACGGCGTAGATCACGACGAACGGCCGGTACGATTCGTCGGCGAGCACACCGGCCTGGCCATAGACCTTTCGGCGTTCTCCCGCAAGCGTCCCCGCGGCACCGGGAACTCGGGCACAGTCCTGGGCTGATGCGCCTTCTTGGCACCTCGTCCACTAATGTCATCCGCCTGGGATTCGTCTGCTGAATCCGTACGGTGTCGGTTGTGGCGCGTCCAGGACCGTCCGCAGTGGAGATCCACTTATCCTGGCGGTGTCCGGTCGGATGAGGAGCCGTGGCCGGTGCAGGACCTTGCCCGGCGACAAGGTCAGAAGCGCCCTCGGGCAGCAGTCGTACTGCGGCGAACGTGTTCGTGACGGTGAGACAAGCCAGGCGAAGAGGCACGGTCGATCATTCTGCCGCTTGTTTACACATGCGCTCCTAGCGACTGTTTCAAAAGGTGGGCTCGTCGTGGATGAGCAGGTCGGCCTCACGGTACAACCCGCGGCCACGGCGATTGCACTGCCAGTGACCGCCGGACAGCCATCGCCGTCCTTGAAGCGGCGCTCCAGCAGGGCGCGACAGCCGGGGCAGGCCGGCCATGACGTCGTCAACGCCGGCGCTGGCGACCGCCGTTCCGAAGCGCTTGCCTGCCTCGTTGGCCGTGGGCGAAGGTATCGCCAACGGCCCTGGCCTCAGGCGTGCCGATGGCGCGGGAGCTGAACAGACCAGCACCAGCGCCGATATCGTCGTGGCGAAGAACCCTACAGACCACAAACAGACGAATAAAGCCGCAGGTCGCTACCGCTAGTTTCTGCACTCAGCCTCCCCCAGGCCGAAAGCACTGAGGCTGAAAATGCGGAGAGTTCGTCAGAGTCCCCACAGGCGCCGCTCCCATGGGGATCACTGCCGGGATGCCTGGTCGAGTTCGTCGGAAAGCAGGTGCTCGGCGACGGCGGAGTATCCAGCGGCAGTGCTATGGGAGATCCCGAAGACCCACGACAGGCGGCGCGGCTCCGCCTTCGCGGCGAGGGCTTCGTGGAGGATGCGGTCCCTTGCGTATCCGATCGACGCCGCATCCGGTGCGGTTCATCCGCAGCGTCACGGATTGCTGGCTGATTGGGCCGGCGCCGTGGGCGGTCTTGTCACTGATGAGGACGTGTGGATTGGAGGGTGCGGCCAGGTGATGCGACGGTGGCGGAGCGCTCTGTGGCTGAGGTCGCCCAGTCGCTGACGACGGCCCCCAAGGTGATCCGCCGGTTGGCCAGGTCGAGGTCATCGAGCGTCAGGCCTTGGACGGCTCCGGTACGAGCGGCGTTCTCGGCCGCCAGGGCGATGATCACTCCTCCGGCGAGGTTATCGGCCAGCTGCTCGATGGCCCGAATCTCCTCATCAGCCATGGGCAGTGGGGCGAAGTCCGCCGGCGACCCTTCAGCCCGGTCGTCGGGTTGCGGAAGATCAGGCAGCGCTTCTTGGCGAATCCGAACAGCGACCTCAAGGGTGCTGGTCGCCGTGGCGACGTCGTAAGCCACTGCGAGCAGTGTCACATGGGTGTCGGGAAACCTTCTGATCTCGACACCCCTCAAGGTAGAAGCCGGCCTATGGATCAGCCGTCTGGCGGTAGGGCACGTTCGAGAGCGCAGGGCCCTGATGGGGAGCCGGGGTCGGTATTGGCGAGCAGGGTCAGGCTGGTGACGAGGCTGGCGGCCTCTGGGGAGGCGAGCCGGTAGCGGACGACGCGTCCGAACCGGTGGGAGGTCACCAGTCCGGCCGAACGCAGTACGGCCAGATGGTTCGACATGTTCGGCTGGGTGACGCCCATGCGGCCGGTCAGTTCGCCCACGGACGCTTCTCCCTCGGCGAGCGTCTGCAACACGGCGAGCCGCACCGTGCAGCTCAACGCGCGCCCGATCGCGGAGAGCCGATCGTTGCTATCCATCAGTGTCAGATGATACCTTCCGCGACATATCAGTGGTGAGTGATGTATCCGACGGGAAGGCAGGGTCATGGTCAGGAATGCCGTCGTCACAGGTGCCGGCAAGGGCATCGGGCTGGCCATCGTCACCGCGTTACGCGACGAGGGATACCGGGTCGTGGCGGGAGCACGGACGATCAGCTCCGAACTCAGGCAGGTCACCCCGTTCGCTGTCCCTGTGGACCTCAGCACGCCCAGCGGGCCCTCTCACCTCATCGACACGGCCATGGCTGAACTCGGCGGCATCGACCTGCTGGTCAACAACGTCGCCGGCACCGCAGGCCCGCACCCGGGCGGGTTCCTGTCCATCTCCGACGACGACTGGCGGCACGCCCTCGACCTGACCCTGTTCAGTGCCGTACGAGCCAGTAAGGCCGCGCTACCCAGCATCGTCGAACGCAAGGGCCACATCATCAACATCGGTTCGGTCACCGCCCGCCGCCCGGCGGCCCAGCTGGTGGACCTCTCCGCTGCCAAGGCAGCTCTGGCCAGCCTGGGCAAGGCCCTCGCCGAGGAGTTCGGCCCCCAGGGCGTCAGAGTCAACACCATCTCGCCCGGACCAGTACGTACCGCGGTGTGGACCGAACCGGGTAGCACCGGGGACGCGCTCGCGAAGAAGGCCGGCATCTCGCGCGAACAGCTGCTGGACTCCCTGCCCGCCACCCTCGGGATGTCCACCGGGCACATCACCGAACCTGCGGAGATCGCTGCCCTGGTCGTGTTCCTGGCCTCCAGGAAGGCGCCCAACATCAACGGCTCCGACCTCGTCATCGACGGTGGCCTGCGCAAAGAGTGGTAGCGGTCAGGACAGCAGGACCGCCAGGGTTGGTGGTGGCCCGTGACGCCGGCGCCCATGAAGGCAGACGCCGCCGATCTTGAAGACGCCCCCGTCCGGGGAACGTCACCGGGATAGACACTCGAACCGGCGGTTGGGCAAGTGGTGACGCCGCGGGGCAACTGGCGAGAGGTCGTCGCGCTGATCGCCTCACTCAGCCCGCTGGCGGGTTTCCTCTTCGCCACCGCCGCCTTCGGCAACGAGCCGGCCGTCCTGGGCGCGCTCGCAGCCGTCCTGCTGAGCGGCCTGGCCGCGGCCCTGCCGATTGCAGCGGTGCTGAGCCGTCGCCGGGGCGGCTCCACGACATGAAGGCCCGCAGCCCAAGTACGGTTCGAAGGTGAGCCGTACGGGCTCCCGCAGGCGCGGAGTCGCTACCCCGTTGGTGCTTTGCGTGCTCGGCCCCGAGAGGCTGGCCTCCGTGGCGGGGTGCGGTGGCCAGAGGTCATCTTCGAGAAGGCACGGATCGGCGTGCATTGACACGTGGGCTGCGGCGTGGCGAGGTCACGGGCCTGCGCTGGGTGGACGTCGACCTGGGGCGGCGTGAGCTCACTATGGCGCATCAGTTGGTGCACCCCGAGGAGGGGCTGGTCTGGTGTGAGCCGAAGAGCGCGGCCAGCCGGCGGACGTTGGCACTCGATTCGGAGAGCGTGCGGCTGTTGCGCCGGCTTGAGTGTGCGCAGCGCCGGCTGCCGGGGGAGGGCGGTCACCGGCCAGCCCGATCTTCACCTTGGGGAGCGGAGCGCCGGTGCAGCCGAGCTATCTCACGCACCGTTTCCACAAGCTGGTGGCGGCCAGTGGGTTGGCGCCGGTGCGGTTGCACGACTTGCGGCACGGAGCTGCGACGTTGGCGCTGGCGTCGGGGACAGAGTTGAAGGTGGTGCAGGGCACGCTGGGGCATGCCGGCATCGTGCTGACCGCCGACACCTACGTCTCGGTGCTGCCGCAGCTGGATCACGACAGCGCCAAGGCGACCGCGCGGCTGGTGCTGAAGGCGGTGCGGACGACCAACCGTAAGATCGGCAAGACCCGGGAGGCGATGTGACTCACATGGGGCTCACTGTGACTCACGATCAGACGACGCGACTACAGATCCGCGTAAAGCCGCAGGTCGGCGTGGTAGGGCGGGTGGGACTTGAACCCACGACCCACGGATTATGAGCGGGTGCCCCTGCCGGGTCACCGACTCGTAGCAGAACCCGGTGACGACCACCAGCACGACCACCGCCGCGCACCAGGCGGCGACCCTGCGCAGCGCTCGGGCGACCACAGCTCTCTTGGACACGTCACGAATCTAGGGACGCGATCGCCCTGCCGGCCCATCCTCCAGGACGAACCGCCTGCGGGAGGGGACGCCAGAGAACCTCATCCATCAGGATGAGACTCTCCTCTTTCGTCACCGCGCCCACCCGGTGACGGCGAGGTGGGGTCACGGGAGGTCGACGCGGGTGACGGAGAGGGTGCCGTCCGCGCCGAGATCGTTGAACAGGACTGCTGAGCCGTCCGGGGCGAAGACCGGGTGGGGGTGGGCGGGGTGGCGGGTCGCACGGGTGCGGGCGAGCGGCGTCGTACGGCCCTCCACCAGATCCACCAGCAGCACGTCGGCGATACCGTCGGCGCCGTCCCAGCCCTTGCCGGGCCGGTCCGCAGGTCCGGTCGTGTCGACCACCGCGAGCGTGCCGTCCCGGCTGACGTCGCAATGCCAGTAGCGGTCGCCGCGCGACAGCAGGCGTCCTGAGGGGTCGTCCGGTGACGTCCAGTACAGGCCGCGCGGCTCGGCCGGGCTGACCCCGTATGCCACGACCACCGCACCCACCGCGTGATGCGCCCACCGCTCGTGCCCGAAGTGCAGCCCCTCCGGCTGCTTGAGCACGCACCGGCCCTCGGGCATCTCGACGGCGTGCTGCGCCCACACGCGATCGGGCACGGTCTCGGTGGGTCCTTCGTGGGAGAAGCCGATCCACTCCTCGTCGGCAGGGCAGTAGTGGGCGTGGTTCGCCCACCAGTCGCGGGTGTGCAGTTCGCGAACGCCTCCCGTGTCGACGTCCATCTCGAGCAGCGTGTACGCCCCCGGCGACTCCTCGGAGAACAGCACCCGCTCTCCGGACACGCTGATGCTGACCAGCCCCTGCAGGGTACGGCCCGCCGGGGCGCGATACACGGTCTCGGGCTTGGCGGCGTGATCGGCGAGGTCCACGAGGTGCAGCGCGTCGTCCCACATCGCGGCCAGCCGTTCCGTCGCACGCGCGACGTCGAACCAGACAGTCCCCTCCTTCGCGCTCCCGTCCGGCAGCCCGCACACCTCTCGCATGTCCGCTTCGCCGGGGTTCCGCCACGCCACGCTGGCGAGCCCGGTCGCCAACCGGTCGGGATCCCAGCGGGTGACAACCAGCCTCTCTCCGCCGGCATGGAAGCCGTTGGCGTGGGGGTACGTCAGGTGCGCGCCCGTCGATACGTTCATCCCTGAATCCTTCCTTCGTGGGTGTTCACTAAGCTGCGTGGATGGATCGTCAGCCGGTCACGACAGCGCGGCGGGCTGCCGGCTGGGCCCAATATCTGACGCCGGCGCCGGAGTCCTTCCGTCTCGGCCTCGTGTGCCTCGGTGTCGGCGCCATCGAGGGAAAGATCGTGTCGCAGCCCGACCGTGCCCTGGAGTCGTACGCCGCCGTGCTGGTGACCGGGGGGCGCGGCTGGTTGCGGTGGGACGGCCACCACCACGACATTGTCGCGCCGGCCATGTTCTGGCTCCCGCCGGGCGTACGGCATGCCTACGCCCCGGACCCGCAAGGATGGAGCGAGTGGTGGGCGCTCTTCGACGGTGACGCGACCCAGGTGTACGAGCGATTCGGTTACATCGATCTGGACCATCCAGTGCAGCGCCTGCACGACACCGGTGCGCTCGAGATCGCCTTTCGCACGCTGGCCAGGGTGAGCCGGCCGGACGATCCGCGCAGCGACGTGGAGGCGGCCGGCGCGATGCACCAGCTGATCAGCGTTGCCTACAAGTCGATCTCCGCGGCGGGGCCGGCCCAGAGCCCGATGCTGCGTTCCCTGCAGAGCGACGCGTACCGGCCGGTGTCCGTGGAGGCTCAAGCCGGCCGCCTCGGCATGTCGGTGACCGCGTTCAGGAACGCCGTACGGCGCGCCGCCGGCTGCAGCCCCAAGGAGTACGTGCTCCGGCTGCGGCTCAACCGCGCGAAGGAACTGCTGGTGAGCACAGACCTGCCGGTCGCCGCGGTCGGCAGGCGCGTCGGGTACGACGATGCCGGTTACTTCAGCCGCCTCTTCACGCGCAGGACCGGGACCGCGCCGAGCCGGTTCCGCGAGAGCCAGCGTCGGATGGGTGGAGCCCCGCAACCCTAGCCGCCGGAAAGTCCATCCGACATGTCGATCCGTGCATGGCGGGTCCGGTTGGCGGTTGGCAAGGTCGTCTCCATGCTCACCTCCAACGGCTACACCCTCGACGAGTCCCGGCTCGGCGAGCTCGAGGCCGTACCCGGCGCCGAACGTCACGATCGCGATGCCCTGCTGACGCGGATCCGCCGCGACGGCTACCTCTTCCTCAGGCAGGCTCTCGATCCGGCCGCCGTGCTCGGGTTCCGCCGGTACTACTTCGAGCGGATCAGCGCGGCCGGCGCCGGTCTCACGGCACCGGGAACGGCGGCCGGGGACGGGATCGCAGCCGGGCGGGTGGATCCCGCAGCGCTCCGCCGGGTCCTGTTCACCGACATCGTTCCGGGCTCCACCTACCATGCTTTCTGCACGCAGCCCGCGATCAGGGACTGGTTCGCCTGGTTCCTCGGCGGGACGACCCACCTGCACCGTCGTAAGATCATCCGGCACACGGCGCCCGGTGAGTCCGGGATCGGCACCGCCACCCAGGCGCACTACGACCTCGTCTACATCCGCGAGGGAACGGACCGCGTGCTGTCCGCGTGGATCCCGCTCGGCGACTGCCCGGTCTCCCGCGGCGGCCTGACGTACCTGGAAGGCAGCCACCGCCGGGTCATGCGCGCGGAAGCCGAGGGCACCCTCAAGCGTCCCGCGGCATCGATCACCGCCGACCTGCCGGCGCTGGCGGCGGAGTACGGCGCTCGCTGGCTGGTGGCCGACTACCGGGCCGGCGACATGGTCATCCACACGGCTCACATCGTTCACGCCGCACTCGACAACGTCGATCCGGACGGGGTCATGCGGCTGTCCACCGACATCCGCTACCAACGCGCCGACCAGCCCATCGACCTTCGCTGGCAGGATGACTGGCACGATCGCGACGGGCTGTGAGCCCGCGGGGACGCCGCCCGGCGGCTCGCTCGGCTCCGGCCGTACTCGCACGGTTTCAGCCCTTGATCCCGTCGGCCAGCCCCGCACCGCGGATGAAGTAGCGCTGGAAGAGCAGGAAGATGACGATCGGCAGCACCACGGAGATCAGCAGTCCCGCCATGAACAGGTTGATCTGCACGTTGTCGCGGATCGCCGGAAGCATCACCGACAACGGCTGTTTGGCGCGGTCGGGGAGGACCAGCTTCGGCCACAGGTACTCGCGCCAGGCCGCGATGACGGACAGCAGCGACACGACGCCGATGATCGGCCCGGACAGCGGCAGCACCAGCGACGTGAACATCCGGAAGTTGCCGACGCCGTCGATCTTGGCCGCCTCGAACAGCTCGGCCGGCAGTTGCGCGAAGAACCGGCCGGTGATGATCACGTTGAAGGCGCTGGCGCCGGCGGGCAGCCAGATCGCCCAGTAGCTGTTGATCAGCGACCCGCCGACGATCGGAACGTCCAGCACGGTCAGGTAGAGCGGCACGAGCGAGATCACGGCGGGGATGAACATCGTCGCCAACAGCGCGCCGTTGATGATCTTGGCGTACCTCGGTCGCAGGATCGCCAGCGCGTAGCCTCCGGTCGTCGCCACCAGCACCGACACGGCCCAGTTGCCGAGGGCGATCAGGACCGTGTTGATCAGCGCTGGACCGACCCGGAGCCTGGACCAGGCGGTCTCGATGTTCTGCCACTGTGGCGGCCCGGACCACAGAGCGAGTGGGTTGGAGGCGATGTCGTGCGGTTGCGAGATTGCCGCCTTGGCCAGCCACAGGATGGGCCCGAGGCCGGCCAGGGCGAGCAGGATCAGGATCAGCGCCTGGCCGCCGCCGAGGGTCCAGCGCACCACTGGTCGCCGTCGATCCGCCGTGGAGATGAGGCCGCGGTCCTCGGACCGGGCGCTCACGTCGTGCTCCAGCGCCGCGTGAGCCGGAAGTACAGCAGCGACAGCAGCCCGAGGAAGATGGCGAGCAGCACCGACAGCGCGGTCGCCCCGCCGTAGTCGCCGTTGATGAAGGCGTAGTTGTAGAGCAGCATCAGGATCGTGGTGGTCGCGTTCGCCGGGCCGCCGCCGGTGAACAGGAACGGTTCGGTGAACACCTGGAAGGTGCCGATGATCTGCAGCAGCAGGGTGATGAGCAGGATCGTCCGCATCTGCGGCAGCGTCACGTGCACGATCCGCCGCCAGATCGAGGCTCCGTCGATCTCGGCCGCCTCGTAGAGATCCGTGCGGACGCCGGACAGCGCGGCCAGGTAGATGATCATCGTCGAGCCGGCGTTGGCCCAGGTCGCCTCAAGGACGATGCTTGGCATCGCGGACTGCGCGTCCTGCAGCCACTGGAACGGGCCGAGGCCGATGCCCCGGGCAAGGGTGTTGAACAGGCCGGAGTCACTCGCGTCGTAGAAGACCCGCCACAGCAGGATCGCCACCACCGGCGGCAGCACCACCGGCAGATACGCCAGCACCGAGAACAATGCCCGGCCACGGCGCAGCTCGCGGACGAAGACCGCGAGCGCCAGCGGCGCCGGATACCCGAACACCAAGGCCAGCAACGCGAACCACGCGGTGTTGCGCGCCGCGGTGACGAGCAGCGGATCGGCCAGGACCTTGCGGAAGTTGTCCAGCCCGACCCACTCCGCCGCGGTGACGAGGTTCGTCTGCTGGAACGCCAGGACCAGCCCGCGCGCGATCGGCCACCACGAGAACAGCCCGAAGACCACCAGCGTCGGGATCAGGAACACCAGCGTGCTGATCCCGCCGCGCCGGACCCACCGGGCCACGCGCCGCATGACGCGCGTGGCCCGGCCGTCCTCGGGCGAGAGCGGGAGACTCACCGCCTTCGACGCCATCACGAGTTCGCCAGCAGCCCGTCGACCGCCTTCGACGCGTCCGCGAGCAGCTTGCCGACGTCGGCGTCCTTCTGGGTCAGTACGGTCTGGACGACCGAGTCGAGGTTCGCGTACACCTTCTGCCCGGCGACCGGCGGCTCGATCATCAGCTTCAGCGACGCGGCCTTGGACGTGTACGGCGTGAAGTTCGCCTGGACCGTGTTCACATACGGCTTGATCCACTCGTCGTACTGCTTCTTCGACGCCTCGTCGAACAACCACAGCATCGGAAGTCCGACGGAGTACTGCTTGTCCGCGTTCGCGGCCTTGGCGTCGGTGACCGCATGGTCCTGGTCGGTGAACTTCTCCAGCCAGAAGAACTCGGCCCACTTGACCGCGGCCTCGATCTGCTGCTTCGACGCCTTCGGGTTGAACATCTGTACGGCGCCGCCGGTCAGCGTGCCGCCGTCCGGCGAGCCGAGTGGCAGCGGCGCGACGCCGAAGTCCGCACCCTTGGCGCCCATCGTGGTGACCGCGTCGCGGTAGTCGCCCGGGGTACCGATGTACATCCCGACCTTGCCGCCGGCGAACTCCTGCTGCAGCTGCTTCTGGTTGAACAGGAAGTTGCTGCCCATCGCGTTGTCGGTCCAGCGCATCTGCTGGAGCGTGGTGAGCGCGCCGTTCATCGGGGTGTCGGCGAAGGCGGCCGAGGCCTTGCCGCCGTTCACCTTCTCGATGGATCCGCCGTACGTGTAGGTCATGGCCGTGAGGACCCAGCCGCCGGTGTTGTTGGTGGTCATCATCGCGTAGCCGGCCTTGCCGGTCTTGTCCGCGATCGCCTTGGCGTCCTGCCGGACCTCCTCCCACGTGGCCGGCGGCTTGTCCGGGTCGAGCCCGGCCTGCTGGAAAAGCGCGCGGTTGTAGTTGAGGCTCATCGTGTACGCCTGCACCGGCAGGCCGAAGATGTGGCCGCTGGAGTCCTGGACGGTCTTCAGCACCTCTGGGTTGATCTTGCTTCCCGCCGGCGACGCCTTCACCACGTCGGTGATGTCGGCGAGTTGCTTGCGCTCGATCAGCCCCTGAACGTCGGTGTACGGGATCGCGACCACGGTCGGCAGCGTCCCGGCCGCCAGGTCGGCCTGGAACGTCTGGACGTCGTACCCGTATTCCGAGCCCTCGATCTTGATCTTCGGGTTCGCCTTCTCGAACTGCGCGACCCGGTCGGTCCAGGTCTTCAGCGCCGCCGCCTGGTCCGGCGTGGGCTTCTGCCCGACCGTGATCGTCACGGTGCCGTCGTCGCTGACTGCCGTTCCGGATCCTGACGAGCAGGCGGTGGCCGTCAGGATCGCCAGCGCGGTGACGGCCCCCGCCCTCCATCGTGTGGTCAGCACTCTTCGCTCCTTCTTTCAGCGGGTGAACGTTCCTGGCAGGAACAAGGTGGTGGTCTTCCCCGTGACGATCCCGCTCGCCCACTGCAGGGCGCCGGCACGCCCGGCGCCGTCGTCCTCGTTCAGGGCGAGGGCGATCGCGACCGGTCCGGCCGGCTGGGACTGGAACCCGAGCGCCGCCCAGGGCACCTTGACCTGGTACGACGTGACACCGTCAGCGCGCGCGATCGCGGCGGTGGCGTCGGGCGTGGTCCCGGCAGGGCTGCCGTCCGAGGTGCCGAAGGTGTATACGGCCGGCCCGGCCGGCAGCAGTGCGGCACCGATCTCGGTGGCGGACGGACTCTCACCCGGCAGCCCGTCGCTGATCGCGAACTGCAGGCTGTCGCCTCGCCACAGGGTGGCAGCGGTCCCGGTCTGGGAGAACACGTCGTCGGTGACGGCCGCGTTGATGGTCAGCCCGGTCGCGTCGTACTGGAGGCTCGCCGTACCCGAGAGGTCGCCGGGCCCGCCCCAGGGGCGGGTGAAGGCGATCCAGCCCGCGTCGGTGGTGAGGTTGATCGAGCTGCTCGGGGTCGTCGCCGAGGGCACGATCGGGTTGAAGGCGGTGGCGCCCTTCGCGGAGACCTTGTTGCCGTCGGAGGTGGTGAGGTCGACCGTGTAGGCGTAGGCCTTCCAGGGCTGGAGGCCACTGACCGGGACGCTGATCGTCGCCTTCTGTCCCGGTGCGATCGACTGGCCGGCGCCGGCTGTGCCCTTCTGCCCCGCGATGGTCCAGGTCAGGTCCTGGATCGTCGCTGCCGTGGTCGCTCTGGTGTTGGTGAGCTCGACACCGAGGCCGGCCTGCAGCGGTGAGGCCTGGGCGATCTGGGGGATGATGCGGATCTTGGTCGCCGGTTCGACGCTGGTCCATGCGACCAGGCGGGCGGTCGGCCTCCCGTTACGGGCGACGGTCGCCACCAGGTGGCGTGACCCGAGGGTGTCGCTCGCAGGGACCGGGATGGTGACCGTGGTGTCCTTGCCCGGGGTGACCAGAACCTGCTTGGTCCGGCCCGCGATCGTCACCGCGCGCGGGCCGAGGTTGCGGACCGTACCTTTGAGAGTCACCGTGACCGCGGTCGGCTCCAGCGAGTTGGACGGGTCCGCGGCCGCGACCTTCAACTCCGGCTTCGACTGCTGGGAGGCCGCGGTGGCGGGTCCCTTGACGAAGAGCGGATCCTGGTCGACGGTCAGGTTCACGACGCCGCCCGCCGGGGTCAGGGTGGTCTTGTGGCCGTACATGTCGGTCACTTCGAGCGGGCTGCTGGTGGTGAGGTTGACGGATGAGGTGCCGGTGCCGGTCGACCAGAGCACGCGGGTGGTCGAGGCGCCGGAGCCGAAGCGGTAGGAGTACAGCGGGGACGGCAGGGTGTCGCGGCCGCTGTAGGCGAGGCCGGTGAGGGCGCGGATCGTGGTCGCCTTCGCGACCAGGCCCGGCTTCGGGGCCATGCCGGCGATCGGCCCGGCCGGGGCCTGCAGGAGGCCGAAGGTGCTCTCCTTGTCGTCCAGGTTGGTGCCGTCGTTCAGGGCGTCGTACCAGTAGAACTGGCTGACGCCGTTCGCAATCATGATCACGTCGTTGCGGATCGATTTGCGCGCCTGGTCGAGCATCGAGCCGCCGAAGCTCGGCGCGGTCGGGTAGCCCTCCTCGCTGATCCAGATCGGCTTGCCGGCGCCGCCGTGCGCGTCGGCCGCGGTGCGCAGGCTCTGGATCTGGGTGTCCAGGTCTCCTTCCGGGCCGGGGAACGTGTAGATGTGCGCGTTGATCGAGTCCACGTAGGCCAGTCCACCGAGGGACAGCAGCTGGTCGCGGAAGGAGGTGTCGCCCTTGTTCGGGCCGACGTCGGCGATGACGTTCGCGTTCGGGTTGTTTTTGTGGGTCTGCTCGTACGCGGCCTTGATCAGCTGGAGGAAGCACGCGCCGGTGATGCCGCAGGCGCTGTCGTTGAAGCCGGCCATGTAGTACTCGTTGTAGGTCTCGATGTCGTTGGTGGTGCCGGCGAAGTGCTTGAGCCACCAGCTCTGGTAGCGGCCGTACGCCGCCAGACCAGTGGGCGTGCTCGGGGTCCGGCCGCCGTCGTACAGCGGGTTGCGGTATCCGGTGACCAGCAGCGGGATGATGCCGTTCGCTTTCGCGTCCGCGATCATCGCGTCGTACCGCGGGTCGACCGCGTAGTTGCCGGGCGAGCCCGACTCGACGCGCGGCCACTCGAGGCTGTCGCGGATGTGCGAGAAGCCGGCCAGGGCGAGGGTGCGGATCAGGGCGTCGCTGAGGTCGTAGTAGTGGGACATGTGCGTGTTCACGCCCCACTTGCCCGTTGGGGACTGGATCCCTGCCGGGAGCGGCGGGATGACGGCGAGCGTCGTACCGACGACGGTCTGGCCGGCGGTGAGGCGGAGGTTGTAGAAGCCGGGCTTCAGTCCGCTGGTGTCGATCGAGCCCGCCCCGGCTGCGATCGGAACGTTGCCCGAGGTCACGGGAAGGTACTGGTCGTCGGTGATGCTCCAGGCGACCGAGGACGCGGTCGAGGTGAGCGTGACGCTGCCCGCGCCCTGGGTGAAGACCAGGCTCTGGTTGGTCACCGTGATGCCGGTGGTGTCGGCGAACGAGACACTGACCGACGAGACGCAGACCGAGCTGATGACACCGCCGGGCGCGTTCGCCATCAGGCGGATGTCGGCGCCGTTCGCGCGGTTCTGGAAGTTGACGTTGGACATCCGTAACTGCGTGGTCGCCCAGGCTCCGGAGCCGGGGAAGGAGAACCACGGCAGCGGGCTGAAGGGCGCGCTGACGCTGTCGTACTGCGCGGTGAGCTGCTGGCCCGGGCTGTCGAAGTAGTTCACCGTGAGCACCGCGTCGGTGGCGCCGGCCGGGATCCGGGCCGCGTCGATGTTCAGGTAGATGTACTGGTCCTTCAGGTCGTTGCTGGTCTGCCAGCACGGCACCCCGAGCCGGCTCGACGCCGCGTGCTCGGGTGTCTTGTCCCGATCTCCCGGCCAGGCGGTGATCCCGTCCGCGGCCACCGGGTTCGTGAAGACGATCTCGGGGTCAGCCGCTGCTGATGCCGGTGCCACCAGCTGGGTGACGGTCAGCACCACGGTCGCGACGAGGGTGAGAAGCCTGCGACGTCCGCTGCTGACTCTGCAATGGTGCATGGCGAACCTCCGGATCGACAGCGCGTTGGGTCGTCATACTGCCCGGCTAGCGCTTTCCCGACAAGAGCACCAGATCGGTTTTTTTGCTGCTATAGCGGGGCACAGGTCGGATTGGAGTGTTGGACAGCGCTGTCCCGCTCCAGCTGGTTATCATGACAATCGTGTCGAAGGAACCGAATGGGACTCCCCGTCTGGCCGATGTCGCGCGCGCGGCGGGTGTGTCGCCGTCCACAGCCTCCCGCGTGCTCAACGGCAGTGTCCGGCAGGTCGCCGACGAGTACAGGGAGCGGGTGCTGGCCGCGGCGGAGCAGGTTGGATACACCACCAATCTCGCCGCGCAGGCGATGGTGCGCGGTCGCTATCCCGCGGTCGCGTTGGTGGTCGGCGACATTCGCGACCAGTTTTTCGCCCGGATCGCCTTCGGGGCGATGGGGGAGGCGTCCAGGCGCGGGTACATCCTGAACCTGCTCTCGACCGACGGCGACGAGTCACGGGAGCGCGATCTGGTGCAGGATCTGCGCCGGCAGCGCCCCCAGGCGCTGGTGCTGGCCAGGAAGCGGGACACGACCGCGAAGGCCGGTTCCAGGCTGATGGAGCAACTGCTCGGCTTCCAGCGCGAGAGCGGCCGGGTCGTGATCGTCGGCGAGGCATCCGAGCCGGTCCTGGCGATCAGGCCGCCGGACTTCGACGGTGGCAAGGCGCTCGCCGGCGCCCTGCTCGGCCTCGGCTACCGGCGTTTCGTCGTCTTCCTCGCCGACGAGGCGGTCCCCTCGGAGCGCGATCGGCTCGACGGTTTCCGGGTCGGGCTGTCCGCCGGCGGCGTAGCGCTGCCGGACAGCCACGTCTTCCGAGCCGTGCACAGCGTTGCGGGCGGGATGGAGGCCGCGACCGCGTATCTGGCGGATGGACCCGATGCCGAGATCATCGTCAGCACGGAGGACGTGGTCGCCTGGGGCGCGATTCATCGCTTGCGGGAGAGCGGCCTGGTGGTGCCCGACGACATCGCGGTCGCCGGGTACGGCCATCGCATGTTCAGCCCGCTCGGCGACGAGGCCGACTGGCTCACCACAATCCGGTCTCCCCTGGAGGAGATGGGCGCCGCCGCGGTGAGCGCTGCGCTTGATCCGCTGGCAAGCGACATCCTGACGCCGTCGCCGAAGATCCATCTCGGCGGCAGTACACCGGATCGCAGCATGTTCAGCGCTGGGGGGGCCGACTGCCGTCGATGATGTCCAGAGCAGCGACCGGCCCCTGAGATCCTGCGCCGCGATACCGCTCGGTCGGCGGATCGTCGGCTGCTCGCCCTCCACTGGTTGGGCGCCGCCGGCGTTGAGGAGCGGCCGGTCCATGCCGTCCACGGTGGCGAGCGAGGCGGGCTCGTCGAAGTTCCCGACCACGGCGTCACAGCCGAGGGCCCGTCCTTTGGCCTCCCGGCGGACCCCATGGTCGAGGAGAAGGCGGAGGACGCCCGCATGACCACCAACCGCCAGCCTCATCACCGTCACGATGGACGGCCGCGCCGCCACCCCTGACGCCGCGACGCCCGGCCGAGGGCTGAACGTTTCACGGCAAGGGCCACAGCGACGGGTCGTGTGAGGTGCGGAAATTCAGCCGCCGAGGTTGACCTGGGGGTTCGTGGCTCGAGCATGATGAGGGCTCGGGCATCCTGCTGACGGTGTCGTGGTCCTCCCTCTACCTCATGCTCGGGCGTGTCTTTCAGCTCCTGGTCCTGCTGGGCCGCGGTGATCGGGCCAAGACGGCCGAGATCGTGGTGCTTGGCCATCAGGTCGCCGTATTGCGCCGTCAGGTGAACCGGCCCGATCTCCAACCGGAGGATCGGGTCGTGCTCGCGGCCTTGTCGCGGCTGCTTCCTCGCCCGTCGTGGGATGTCTTCTTCGTCACCCCGCGACGTTGCTGCGCTGGCACCGCACGCTGGTGAAGCGCCGATGGACCCACCGCTCCAAGCACCCGGATCGTCCCTCTACCCGCGCGGAGGTCCGGGAGACGGTGTTGCGCCTGGCCCGTGAGAATCCCACGTGGGGCTATCAGCGCATCAGCGGAGAGCTGGCCGGCGTCGGCCTTCGGGTACCGCCCAGTACCGTGCGCGACATCCTCAAAGAGCCGGGCTCGATTCCGCGCCACGTCGCATCGGCCCGTCGCCACCCGCGTGGTCCACGTCGTGGGCGTCACGGCGCATCCGACCGGAACCTGGGTCGCTCAGCAGGCCCGCAACATGGTCATGAACCTGGGAGAGCAGGCCGAGGGCATCCGATTCCTCATTCGCGACCGCGATGCCAAGTTCACCGCGGTCTTCGACGAGGTGTTCACTTCACTCGCCGCCCGCGTCATCAGAACACCGGCCCGCGCACCGCAGGCCAACGCGATAGCCGAGCGCTGGGTCGGCACTATTCGAAGGGAATGCACCGACCGGCTGCTGATCTACAATGCAGGCCATCTCCGCCGAGCCCTGAAGGCATACGAACGGCATGACAACCGGCACCATCCCCATCGCTCACGAGATCGTCGGCCGCCTCAACCGTCACATGCCCCGGCTACACCCACCGATCTCGATCAGGTCCGCCTGCAACGCCGACCGGTACTCGACGGCCTGATCAACCAGTACCGGCGGGCCGCCTAGACGGAGTGAATAACCGCAGTTCAGAGGCCGTACCCTGGTTTTCGCACCCCACAGGGTGATCCCACCCCCGTACGGGGTAGCGGCAAACCCCATGACGGAAATTTTGAACAAGACCGAACGCACCTACGAAGGTGATCATGACCGGCCGCTCGGCAAGTACGCCGGCATCCTCGGCGCGTACGGCGGCACGGTCGCGGTGGCCGCCGCCGTCGCCACGCTGGCCGGGCGGCGCGTTCCCGACCACATCGGCGTGATGGACCTGCTGCTCATGGCGGCTTGCACGCACAAAGTGTCACGGCTGCTCGCCAAGGACCCCGTCACCAGTCCCATCCGCGCGCCCTTCACCCGGTACGAGGGTGACAGCGGGCCTTCGGAGGTGCAGGAGGCGCCGCTCGGCGTGGTGGGGGAGCTGATCGCCTGCCCGTTCTGCCTGGCCCAGTGGGTGGCCACCGGGTACGCCGCCGGGCTGGTGCTCGCGCCCAAGGCCACCAGGCTCGTGGGCGCGACGATGACCGCGGTGGCGATCTCCGACTGGCTGCAGCTTGCCTACGGCAAACTGATCAAGTCGGCGGAGGCGTCCTAGCGGACCCTGGGCAGGACCTCACGACCCGGACGTCTTCCGGACCATCCCATGCCGGCTCGCCATGGCGCATGGCGCGTGCAAGAACGCGGCCATCCGGGCGACGATCAGAACCGGCTGGGCGAACGTCCTCATCACCGACGTCACCCAGCCCCTGGATGACCGCCGGGGCAGCGAGGCCGACAGATGCTGCCCTTGGCTCGGACGGGAGGAACTTCTGATCTTCCAGTGCACCGACGGGGTAGCACCGTACCTTTCGAGTCCGCGATCGGAATACCAAGTTCACCGCGACACGCTGGATCGGCGGCCTGCGCCCGATCGGATCCTTGTCATCAACGCCCGAAACCTACGACGCGTGCCGGCCGCCTACAGGACCCACTTCAATGAGCATGGTCATCGACGTGACCGCCTCGGCCGGCTGATCCACGAATACGCGTAGGTCGCATAGGGCGGCCGAATTCTTGGCACCCGCACGGTGGACAGCCGTCACCTCGGCCTCGGGAGGGTGGTACTGGCACGACCGGCGACGAGCATGATTGCCGCCGCCCCGTTGACTCTGTGTATGAACCGCGCCGGCGCGATGACCGCTGAAACCCGATTTCCGGACACGACTCACGCTTCCGATACGCCACTTTCAGCTGGAGGCAGGACCTTGCCGGTGTAGGTTACTCGCGGCCGAGCGCCTCTCGTCCTACAGCATCCGCCAACTCTGACAGCAGGACGATCCTGCGGGTCCTTACACCCGACGGAGTGGGGGTGGCCTGAGCAAAGTCACGCCCGCAGACATGCGGGGCACACCGGGAGCGGCCAGATTCTGCGCGGAGTCACCGCCGGCACGAGCCTGTCAGGGCTTCAGCGGAGGAGTTGACGTCGGGCTGGTCACAGAGCGCATCACGCAGATGGCCCAGAACGGCGCGCAGGATCCGGGAGACGTGCATCTGCGAGATGCCCAGCTCGGCGGCGATCTCGGCCTGGCTCAGGTCGCCGTAGAAGCGCAGCAACAGGACGGCCGTCTCCTCTTCGGTGATGCCCATCCGGTGTGCCAGTTCGGCGCTGGTCGGCGAACGGCCGAGGTCGTGGGTGCACTCGGCGATGGCGCGGTTGAGTGCGGCGCGTCGCTCCTGGTAGCGGTGCGGCACCCGAACGGCCCACGTTCGGTCGCGGAAATGCCGCTTGACCTCGCCGAGCATGGTGACGGCGGCGTAGCCCTGGAAGGCGTGGCCGAGGGTGGCGTCGAACCCGTTGATCGCCTTGACCATACCGACGTACGCCGCCTGGATCAGATCTTCCATCGGCTCGCCGCGGTTGCGGCAGCGGTAGGCGATCTGGCGGGCCAGCGGCGCGTGCATCCGTACGAGCCATTCGCGCAACCGCGTCCGGTCGGTCTCGGAGGTCTGTGGCCTGGCCAGCTCCGTCAGGAGTTCTTCGGCGGTCATCCCGTCAAGGGCGAGGCTTTGAACGGTCATCTATGTGCGCTTTCGTGCCGATACGAGCCATCCCATCAATGCGAGTAGCCCATTTCTGGTGCTGTCTTGACCGGCTTGAAGCTCCCCGGAGTGACCCTCAGACCCTTGCTACTCAGCTACACCATGGTTAGACGCTTCCGCTGTTGGGCGGACATGCCTCAGGGATCTCCCGACTCCATCCCGCCCGTGCTCGCCGCCACGGCGGACTTGGCCGTGGTGCGTTTCCACGGCCATTCAGCGAAATGGACCAGCCACGACGTCCACGAGCGGTTCGGCTATCTCTACAGCGAGGAGGAACTGCTGGAGTGGGCACCCCGGTTACGGCGCCTGGTCGATGACACCCACACGACGCACATTCTCATGAACAACTGCTACCGCGACAACGCCCAGGTCAACGCCAGGCAACTGGCTCGCCTGATCCCGCGCCACAAGGCCGAGGCCGCCTTTCCTCGCGAAACCTGGCCGCGGCAATTCTGACGGCCCCGCGGTGGAAACCTTCACGAATGAGCGATCCCTGAAGTCACGTACAGGCGGTCGGCATGGAGCCAAAGGACGAGGGTAGGTCCGGGTACAACATTGGGCTGCCGGGCGCTGCTGTGACAGGCCTTCTCCCTGCCGGCATGCAGATCACATCGGTCGGATCGGCAGGGGGCAGTGGCCATGGATAGACCACGCTTGGAAGAGCCGTTGACGTCTCTGGCTCCGGTCCGCGCGCGCCGCCCTGGTGAGGTGATAGTCGACTGGCTGTCGTCCACCGATCACAAGGTGATCGGTTACATGTATCTGATCGCCTCGTTCCTCTTCTTCGCGCTGGCCGGGATCATGGCGCTGGTCATTCGCGCCGAGTTGATCAAGCCCGGCATGGACCTGGTGAGTCAGGAAATTTACAACCAACTGTTCACCATGCACGGCACGATCATGATGCTGCTGTTCGCCACCCCACTGTTCGCCGGATTCGCCAACGTCATCATGCCCTTGCAGATCGGCGCACCCGACGTCGCCTTTCCCCGGCTGAACGCCGTCAGCTTCTGGCTGTTTCTGTTCGGTGGGATCATCACGGTCAGTGGCTTCTTCACCGACGGTGGCGCGGCCGACTTCGGCTGGTTCGCCTATACGCCGCTGTCGTACTCCACCTTCAGCCCGAGCCTCGGCGGCGACCTGTGGCTCATGGGGCTGGCGCTGTCCGGACTGGGCACCATCCTCGGCTCGGTCAACTTCTTCACCACCATCATCTGCATGCGCGCGCCTGGCCTGACGATGTTCCGGATGCCGATCTTCACCTGGAACGTGCTGCTGACCAGCATGCTCGTGCTGATGGCGTTCCCCGTGCTGGCCGCGGCGCTGCTCGTGCTGGAGTCGGACCGAAAGCTCGGCACCCAGGTCTTCCACGCTGAGAACGGTGGCGCGCTGCTCTGGCAGCACCTGTTCTGGTTCTTCGGCCACCCCGAGGTCTACATCATCGCCCTGCCGTTCTTCGGCATCATCACCGAGATCATCCCCGTCTTCAGCCGCAAACCCGTCTTCGGCTACGTCGGCCTCGTCGGCGCCACCATCGCCATCGCCGGGCTGTCGATGACCGTCTGGGCACACCACATGTTCCCCACCGGGCAGGTCCTGCTGCCGTTCTTCTCCTTCATGACGTTCCTCATCGCGGTGCCGACGGGTGTGAAATTCTTCAATTGGGTCGGCACCATGTGGCGAGGGCACCTGACCTTCGAGTCGCCCATGATGTTCTCCATCGGGTTCCTCATCACCTTCCTGCTCGGAGGCCTGACCGGGATGATCCTCGGATCACCCCCACTGGATTTCCACGTCACTGACAGCTATTTCGTGGTCGCCCATTTCCATTACGTCGTGTTCGGCACCGTGGTGTTCGCCATGTTCGCCGGGTTCTACTTCTGGTGGCCGAAGATGACCGGCAAGATGCTCAATGACCGGCTCGGCAAGTGGCACTTCTGGACCCTGTTCATCGGCTTCCACACCACGTTCCTGGTGCAGCATTGGCTGGGCATGGCGGGCATGCCCAGGCGGTACGCCGACTACAGCGCCGCCGACGGCTTCACCGGCCTGCACCAGATCTCCTCGGCGGGGGCGATGCTGCTCGGCGTCTCGACGCTGCCCTTCCTGTTCAACGTCTGGCACACCGCGCGCTACGCCCCGCGGGTCGCCCTCGACGACCCGTGGGGGTACGGCAACTCGCTGGAGTGGGTGACCTCGTGTCCGCCGCCTCGGCACAACTTCACGTACCTGCCGCCCATCCGCTCCGAGCGGCCCGCCTTCGACCTGCACTACCCGCATTCATCACACGGGGAACCGCAAGATCGTGACGACGACGGCGAGAGCGACCGGACGCCATGACCATCCGGTCAACGTCTCCAGGCTGTCGCACCGTGTCCGCCCGGAAGAGCGCCACGGCGCTGTCGCGGTGTTGAGCGATGGATTCATCCGAGCGCGAGCACCGCCTCCTGAAGGAGATCGAACAGAACCTCCGCCATCACGACCGCGCCTTCGCCTGGCGCATGGACGCGCTGAACACCGCCTCCGCCAGACAGGGGCCGCAACGCTTCGCCTGCCATACCACGCGCCGCGAACTCGTATGCGTGTTCCTCGCCGTCGTCATTCTGACCGCGCTGTCGATCCTCCCGATCCTCACCGTCGGCCGCACCCGCATCCCACCGGCTAGGCCGGTAGACACAGCAGTATCAGGGAACAGCAGAGGCACCTTCGTCTCCGAACTCACGGCCGGGCTCTTCGTCGGGCAGGATCGACGCCTGCAGAGTCGGCGTACCAATGTGTCCTCGCGTCGTGGACGGGTACCCGGCCGGACAGCTCCAGCCGGGCAGCCAGCATGGCCGGGGTGGCGGAGTCCTCCACGAGTACTCACATGCCGCTTGAACTGCATGGATGAAATTTTTGGCAGGCGCACGGTGCCCGGCCGGGCGGCGGCACCCGTTCCTGGGAAGCGTCAGTGAGGAGCCGGTCCACGAGACCCGGAACTGCGGCGCGGAGCGCTCGCAGCCGGCGCAGCCCCAGCGCGGGCAAGGACACCGCCGCGACTCGGCGCCGGGCGGACGTCTGCGCGACGCCCGCTCGGCGAGCCGGTCGGCCAGCTCGTCGGCGAGCCGCGCGACCACCTGCGCCGGATAGTCCGGCGGGGTCGCCACGAGTCCGACGACGATCTCCGGCCGATGCTGCTCACTGATGGTCATGGGCGCTCCTCGCCGGTAGCCGGGCGAAATCCCGGGAGACTACCCACAGTCGCGCGGCACATGCGTCTTGTATCGGATCACGCTCTTATGGCCGTCGAGCAGCCGTCCACGCGCCTCGACGTCACTGTTGGGTCGCGACCGCCTTGAGGAGCCGGTGGGCAGCCGTCGGCGCTGAGAAGGATCTTGGGTGCAGAGAGCTGAGACTGGAAGGCCGGTGTGGTTTCAAGGACCAGTTCTGGCTCCACCCGCTGGCGAGCAGCGGCCCAGAGTGTGATCGGTTGATTGCGTTCTGGTTGGTTTTGGGGTCCACCGGAGTTCTTGTGATGGCACGCTGGATGTGCTCGATCAGAGTGCGCTGATGGCGCGTCTATCAGCATGGGCAGCGGGCGGCCGAAGGTGTTCGGCGACAATATGATCGCCTATGCGGGAAACGCTGCGGCCCGCGGCATGGCAGTTCCCGACGACGCCCGTGAGCTGGTCATCCCCGCGGGCAAGAACAAGGGCGCTCACCTCACTGTGGCCAGCGTCTACCGCGTGCTGGGCTCCAGGCCCGAGCACCATGACGCGGTGCGGGTCGGAGCAGCCGCTGAGGGGGAGCAGGCGCGGGCGCCGGCCTTGCGCCCCTTCCATGACGCGACTTTGGAAGTGGACGTTCCTGACGAAGCGCAGGCGGGACCCATCTGGTCAGCCGTGTCCGGCTTGCCTCGACGAAGGCCTGGTGCGGTTCGGGCTTTTCGCCTTAATGGAGGCCTTTTTGAAACAGCGTGTACAGGTAGACCAGGGCCGGGATGAGGATCACCGCGCCCGCGGACAGGGCGATGAGCAGGGCGAGCAGAGTGGCGCGGCCGGCGGCGGCCTGCTCGACGGTCAGTGAGGGCAGCAGCAGGTACGGGTACTGGGCCACCGCCCAGCCCGCCAGGATCGCGGTGACGGCGAGCGCCGAGGCGATCCGGGCGGCGATGTACCGGCGGGCCAGTAGCAGGCCGAGAGCGGTGAGCCCGGCGGCCACCGACACCAGTACCACCGGCAGGCCGTGACCGGTCAGCCCCTCGAACAGCCGGGGCGCGTCCGTCCGCAGCACCGCGATGCCGATCAGTCCTACCGCGCCGGTGACGACGGCGGCTGCCAGGGCGCGGCGGCGGAACGCGCCGGCCAGGTCGTGCTGGCCGTCGCGGCGGGCATCCCCGCACAGGAACACCGCGGCCAGGTAGGCGCAGACCAGCACGGCCAACGCGCCGCCCAGCAGGGAGGTCGGGTTGACCCAGCTGCTCACGACGGCGCCCGCCCCGATGGTCGGCGGTACCCGACCGGAGGCCACCCCGCCGACCACCGCGCCGAGGAAGAACGGCGTGAGCAGCGACGACAGCGCGAACGCGGCGCCGAAGAAGCGGCGCATCCCCGGAGCGTCGACGCTCTTGCGGTAGGCGAACGCCGCGCCGCGGGCGATGATCCCGAACGCGGCGAGGGTGAGCGGGATGTACAGGGTGGTGACGGCGGCGGCGAACCCCCTGGAGAATCCGGTCCACAACACCACCAGCACGAAGATCAACCAGACGTGATTGGCCTCCCACACCGGGCCGATCGAGCGTTCGATCCGATCACGGACGGCGTGTCCCCGTTCGGTGCCGCCCGCCAGCAGGTCCCAGATGCCGCCACCGAAGTCGGCGCCGCCGAACAAGGCGTAGGCGATCAGGCCGGCGAACGCCGCTCCCAGCACCGTCTCGGCGAGCGTCATGGCGCCTGTTCCTGCCCTTGCGCCTGTCCCCGCTCCTGCGGGGCCAGGGTGTCGCGGCCGCGTGCCAGCCTGCGCAGCACGACCACCGTGAATACGGTCAGTACGGTGTAGACGACGATCACCGCCGCCAGACCCCAAGCGAGCCCGTCGGCGGGGCTGACCGCGTCCGCGGTGCGCATGAGCCCGTAGACGATCCACGGCTGCCGGCCCACCTCCGTGGTGATCCACCCGGCCTCCATCGCCACCACCGCCGCGACCCCGGACACGGCGACGGCGCGCAGGAACCAGGCGGTGCGCGGCAGCCGCCGTCGCCGCCACCACACCAGGCCAAGCCAGGCGGCCAGCCCCAGCAGCGCGGTGCCGATGACGACCATCGTGTTGTAGGCCAGATGCACGACGTTGACCGGTGGCCGCTGATCGGGAGGTATCTCCTCCAGACCGGGCACCACGCCGTCCGGGTCGTGGTGGATCAGCAGCGACAACCCGTACGGGATCTTCAAGGCGTACCGGAGTTCGTCATCGACGTAGATGCCGCCGAGCGACAGACCGGCCCCGGCGGTCGTCCTGTACAGGCCCTCCATCGCGGCCAGCTTGGCGGGCTGGTTGTCGGCGACGGTGTTGGCGATCCAGTCGCCCACGCCGATCTGCACCGGGGTGATGACCGCGGCGACGGTGATCGGGATGAGCAGCCCCATCCCGTGGTGGCGATCACGCCGCCCGCGCAGCATCGCAACCGCGTACACCGAGGCGACCAGGAACCCGGTGACCATGAACGCGGCCAGCCACATGTGGGTGAACTGCGGCCACGTGGACGGCCCGAACATCGCCGCCCATGGCCTGGCGTCCACCACGGTCCCCTGGGTGTCCAGGCGGAACCCGGTCGGGTTGTTCATCCAGGCGTTGGCCGACACGACGAAGAACGCGCCCGCGATCCCGGCGGCGACCATCGGCAGTGCGCTGAGCATGTGCGCCCGCGGCGACAGGCGGTCCCAGCCGAACAGGTAGACCCCGACGAAGATCGCCTCTATGAAGAAGGCGAAACCCTCCAGCACGAACGGGAACCCGAACACCTCGCCGAAGCGGTACATCAGCCTCGGCCACAGGATGCCCATCTCGAAAGACAGCAACGTTCCCGACACCGCGCCGGCCGCGAACAGCACGCCCATCGCCTTGGCCCACGTGTGCGCCAGCCCCGTCAACACCGGATCGTCGCGCCGGTGGCCCAGCCATTCGGTGAACACCACGATCGCCGGGAAGGCGATGCCGAAACAGGCGAAAATGATGTGCCAGCCCAGTGTGAGCGCCATCTGGGTACGCGCGAACAGCAGATTCTCGACGCCGTCGGCTGCGGCGAGCTGAAGCGCATTCATACATCTCCTGACCTGCCTCGGATCTACGTCGCCGTTCGATGGTCCGTACCCGTTGTCGAGAGCCTGGACCCATCCGGCCTGTTGTGCCGGAGGTAAGAACGCGCCCGCCGGCCAAGCCTGGGCGCAAGGGCCAACTCTCGATGGCCTGTCCGGCGGCCTGGCGACGTTGGAGCCGAGCATGGGCGCGGCCGGTAGTGGTGTACCACTGGACCGCAACACCGGCGGCGCGCAGGTGGCGCTTCTGCTGGCGGGCGTCCAGGATGCGGGGCGCGAAGCTCGGGGATGTCGTCGCGGCGCACCACGGCGGGGCCGGGCCCGAGCTGGGTGACGACGTGTTCCAGAACGGTGAGGTGGGCGTTGACGGTGTCGGTGGTGCGAGCAGGCCAGGAAGGTCCGGGCCCGGGAGTGGTAGGCGCGGCGGGTTTCGCCGTCCAGCGGCCCCGTGCCAGGGCCGCGGCGTAGGCGGCGTGGACCGCGGTGTAGGTCTCCGGCACCGCTTGGTGGCGCCGTCCCCCATGGCCCTCGCGATATCAGATCACCGTTCCGAGCCCTCTGTTGTGTGACGGTTAGTGCTCGTTCGGACACTAAACGCGTCCGGCTGCGGTTTAGGGGGTTTTCCGGGGGTATCGGCCTGAGGGGCCGCCCGTGGGGAGGGAGGCATCTGCGACGAGGAGATAGCCATGAAGGCAGTGGTGTACGAGGGGCCACGGCAGGTCAGTGTCAAGGATGTGCCGGACGCGCGGATCGAGCGGCCGACCGACGTCCTGGTGCGGATCACGTCCGCGAACATCTGCGGCTCGGACCTGCACATGTACGAGGGCCGGACCGACTTCGAGCCCGGCCGCTGGTTCGGACACGAGAACCTGGGTCAGGTGATCGAGATCGGCACCGGGGTCGACAAGGTCCAGGTGGGCGACTGGGTCGTCGTGCCTTTCAACATCGCGTGCGGGCACTGCAAGAACTGCGAACGTCAGCTGACGAACTACTGTCTGACCGCTCAGCCTGAGCCGAAAATGGCCGGCGCCGCCTACGGCTTCGCCGACATGGGCCCGTACGGCGGCGGGCAGGCCGAGCTGTTGCGCGTGCCCTGGGGTGACTTCAACTGCCTACGGCTGGGCGAGGACGCCGAGCAGCGCCAGACCGACTACGTGATGCTCGCCGACATCTTCCCGACCGGCTACCACGCCACCGAGATGGCCGGCGTGCAGCCCGGCGACCAGACGGTCATCTACGGCGCGGGTCCGGTCGGGCTGATGGCCGCCCTCTCGGCGACGATCCGAGGGGCGAGCAAGGTGATGGTCGTCGACCGGCACCCCGACCGGCTGCGACTGGCCGAATCGATCGGCGCGATCGCCATCGACGACTCGAAGGTCGACCCGGTACAGGTCGTTCTGGACGAGACGATGGGGCTGGGCGCGGACAACGGTTGCGAGTGCGTGGGCTATCAGGCGCACGACCCCAACGGCCATGAGCAGCCCAACCTGACGATGAACCGGCTGGTCGCCTCGGTGCGCTTCACCGGGAAGATCGGCTGTGTCGGCGTCTTCGTGCCCCAGGACCCCGGGGCCGGCGACGAGCTGGCCAAGCAAGGCAAACTCGCCTTCGACTTCGGTATGTTCTGGTTCAAGGGCCAGCACATCGGCAGCGGCCAGGCCCCGGTCAAGAGGTACAACCGGCAGCTGCGCGACCTGATCGTCGCGGGCAAGGCCGAACCGTCCTTCATCGTCAGCCACGAGCTGCCCCTCGATCGTGCGCCGGAGGCCTACGAGCACTTCGACAAGCGAGACGAGGGCTGGACGAAGGTCGTCCTGCACCCGGCGATGGCGGGGGCGGGTGCCTGACATGGCTGGAGAGCTGAACGGACGCCGGATCGCCATCCTCGCGGCCGACGGGGTGGAACGAGTCGAGCTGGAGCGGCCGCGGCAAGCGCTGGACGACGCCGGCGCCCGCACCGTCGTGGTCTCCATCACCAGCGGCGAAATCCAGGCGCGCGAGCGCGACCTCGAAGACGCCGGCACCTTCACGGTAGACAAGCTGGTCGGCGAGGTGTCGGTCGACGACTACGAGGCGCTGCTCCTGCCGGGCGGGACGGTGAACCCGGACAAGTTGCGAATGGAACCCGCTGCGGTGCGGTTCGTCCGGGACTTCGTCCAGTCGGGCAAGCCGGTCGCTTCGATCTGCCACGGCCCGTGGAACTTCGTCGAGGCCGACGTCGCGCGGGGCCGCCGGCTGACCTCGTGGCCGAGCGTGCGCACCGACTTGCGCAACGCCGGGGCCGACGTGGTCGACGAGCCGGTCGTCACCGACGGCAACATCACCACGAGCAGGTCGCCCGACGACCTGCCGGCCTTTTGCGAGCGCATCGTGCAGGAGTTCGCCAAAGGCCCGCAGGCCACCGCCACTACACGTCGGGCGTGACCTCGCCGACCACGAACGTGCGTCCGTCGCTGTCCGCGCCGGCACTGCTTCCGGAATGGGACCTGGTGGGGGCGGGTGCTCGCGTGCGCGCTGCGAGGCTGGGAGCCGGCCCATGTCCAGGCGCTTGAGGATGCGCCACACGCCCGACTTGCCGATGGTGGCGTCGTGGTATCGCTCCAGGTACATCGCGATCTCCTCGGGTCCGCAGATAGATGAGCTTCACCCGGCGACCTCGACGTGGGTGGCGTTCGGGCCGGTCTTGGGCCGCTTGGAGCGCGTGCGCAGGCCGTTGATGCCCTCGGCTTGGCAGCGGCGGTACCAGAGCGATCGAGCGGCGGGCTGGGCTGAGACATGGGGATCCGGGCCGGAGACCCAGAGGTCAACGATGATCGTCAGTTTCAGAACCACCGCGGCCTGCTCGGGCGCCGTCGCACACCGTCTGGCGTCGTCCGGCCGTCAGCAGGTCCGGTGCGGGATGTGAAGCCCGTCGTGGACGGCTATCCAGGCGATGTGCACCTTTCATCCCTGAATCTGCTGGTGTCATCCGTTTTGTCAGGGGCAAGGGACGAAGGACGCGGGGGGCGTCAGCAGACCGGGGGCCGCCTGCGGCGTACGCACATACCACCACAACCTGCGTGAGGACACATGATGACCGACAGATTCGCCCGTGCGCTCGGGTGGGCCAGCCTCGCGCTGGGCGCGGCGCACCTGGCGGCACCAAGGGCCGTGACCCGCCTGTGCGGTGTCGACGACGCGCCCGGGGCCACGACCGTCACCAGGCTCGTCGGCGGGCGCGAGCTCCTGCACGCCGCGCTGCTGCTCGGCGCCAAGCACCCCGCCCAGTGGGCGTGGACCAGGGTCGCCGGCGACACGATGGACCTCGGCGTCCTGGGCAGGGCCGCCGCCAACCGCACCGGCGC